>JBEKYH010000208.1:0-8293 GCA_049511115.1 Tepidisphaeraceae bacterium
CCACGGCGCCTGGCGAAACGCGGCCAATGAAGCTCGTTGCCGCCTCAGGCTTGGCAAGTCCACAGCCGACTCGCCTCGCAGGAAGACGGCCACGCCGTCAATCGCGTCCGTTCCCGGGCGAGCGTCCGGCGTGGCTGCGCCTCCACGGCGGGACGAATCGCGAAGGCACAATACCGCCGACTGTAGCGAAAGCAGGGCCGTGGGGATTCCACCGATCCAGGACCTTACCCGGATCAACGCCGGCCTCTCGGCGATCGCGTTGATGCACGTCTCGTCGAGAGCGAGGATTTTCGCCGTGAGGGGCGCGTCCATCGCCTCGTCGGATTGGCCCAATTGCAATTGCCCCGCGGCCCAATCGAGCAGATCGGCGGCGAGGCCGCGAACGCGTTTGGCCAGTTCGCCGGGCGCGTCGTCGCCTCTTGCCGCGATGTCCGAAGCCAGCAGGGCAAACAGGACCCCGATAACCGTCGCGGCGGTGCGGTCCGATGCCGTCTGCCAGACACTGAGCGGATTCACCGAGACGCCGGCCGAAACGATGGCTGAGGTAAACGCCGCCAGAGTTGCGGCATAGGACACGTAGCCCCGCCGCAAGGTCCCCCAATATGCACAAGTGCCGAGCCATGCCGCCAGGAGTATGTAAAATCCAGCCGGCTGCTGCGGAAACACCCCGACAAAAACGATGGCGGCGATGGAGCCGACGACCGTCCCGACCAATCGAGCCACGGTTTTCCGCAGGGCGTTTCCGCGCACGGGCGGACTCACGATAAAGACGGTCCAGATGGCCCATTGGGGCGTGTCGAGCTCGAGCCAAAGTGCCGCGTACAGCGCCGCGAGCCCGGCCAGGCTCGTGCGCAAGGCGAACGCGATATCCCCCGCGTGGGTAAAAACAAACGAGGGATGCTCGCCGCGGATGTCACGATGGACCGAATGAGCCTCTATTACTGTAGTTGAACCGGGTTTGCTCATCTCGGATCACCATTTGAAATCGCATTGGCGCCAGCCGGCTCGGCACTCAAACTCGTCTGGACGAGCCTCGCGCGCTCGAGATCCACATTCGTCTTCAGCACGGTTCCACCCAGCCCGCGAATCGCATTCAGGATCGTTTCAAGATCGCCTTTGTCAACCAGCACCAGCACGGCTGACACTCCCGGCTTCATCAACCGTTCGGCGTCGCGTATGAACGCATCCTCGATGCCTACGGAATTGGCGACGGTCGAAGCGTCGGCGCCGAGCAAGGACGCGATCGCCACACTTGTCACCATGGGAGCGGCGAGGGCGACACCTGCTAGAAATCCGAGCGTTCCTCCGGGCAGAATGTTGCTGGTCAGCGGGAACGGTTGGCGATTGAGCGTGTAGGAGCCGTCGGCGCTTCGCGTGAGAACGGCAATATCGTATAGGAGCAGATCCTGTGACGTGCCGGCCAGTGCCTCGATCTCCGCTCGTAACCGCTCGGCTTTGGCGGCGTCGCCGTATCCGATTGCCCAAAAACGCGCTTGATGCGGCATCATGGTCGCTCCGGTTATCATACGTTTGGCGGTCAAATTCCGCCCTGGCTGACGTCGATTCTTTGCCGGATGTGGATTCCCGCATATTCCGTGCCACGAGCTGAAGCCGGCAAAAGTGCGGCTTAATAGACGGATATTTGGCGATATACCGCTGCCGGATGGGCGCTTCGCCGACGGGGCTGCCAGTCCGAAAGGCAACTGCTTAGAATTCTCCCTACTGGGCAGAAAACTTGCCCGGACCATCTGGCTGAAAGGCGCCGCCCATGCACGCATATCCGTTTGCCGCGGTTCTGTTCGATATGGATGGAACTCTCATCGACAATGTCCCGCTGCATCAAGCGGTGTGGCGGGAGTTTACCGCACAACACCAATTGCACCTTTCTGACCAGCAACTCAGCTATACGGTGGGTCGCAAGGCCGCGGAGGCCATCCACCACTTCTGGCCGCTGGCGACGCCGGATGAGGTCGCGAGCCTTCTCTCACAGCGGCAGGAGTTGTACCGCGCAAGGTTAGCCGCTTCGGATTTAGTGAAGCCAGTCGCGGGGGTCGAGGAGTACCTGACGCGGTTGAGTGATATGGGCGTTCATCGCGTCCTGGCCACGGATGCGCCGCGTGCGAACGTCGATGCGGTTTTCCGAAAATTCCCCTTCGCGCATTTCTTTGAAGAAGTCATTACCTCGGACCTGGTGCGGCACGGAAAGCCGCATCCGGAAATCTTCCTAAAGGCTGCGAACGCCGTCAGCGCCGCGCCGGCCAATTGCCTGGTGGCCGAGGATTCCCTGGCCGGCGTCACCGCGGCCAAGGCTGCAGGTTGCGTTTGCCTGGGATTGACCACCACGCAGACGCAAGCAGAGCTACTTCGTGAGGGCGCCGATTACGTCGCGCCCGATTTCTTAACTCTCCCCTCGATCGTGGCGGGATGAACCTTGTTGGGTTTTCAGCGATGCGGCATAATGTCATTGAATTCTACAGGAAGGACAGCAAAACAGTACTTGAACTGGCTTGCGCGGAAATGGGTGTTCGGCGTAAGCGTCCGTAATATAGAATTGAGGGAGCATAGCTCAGCGGTTAGAGCAGGGGTCTCATAAACCCTTGGTCCTCGGTTCGAATCCGAGTGCTCCCATTTTTGCTGCCCTGGCGGAAAAAATAGAGTCCGCCCAGACTGCGGAGCGGGTCATGATATCGCGATTCGGGGTATCTCGCGGTTGGCTGTACAGCTCGTTGGCGATTTCCATCCTTGCTTGGGCGCTATTCCTTGTCGCATTGGCTCTTCACCGCACGCCCAATCCAATATTTTGGATTTTCGCCGCCGGTTGGCCTGTAAACTACGCCATCACCTTGGCCATATTTGAGGGCGCTGTGTCCGCGATTGGCAGACCGACCAGTTTAACGATGAAGACTTTCATTAGCCCTCCAGCGGAGCTGACTCTGATGTTGCGCCGCTTTTTTGCGATTGCAATTCCCGCCGCCTTGATCGGAATCTCACTGCTGGGGCTAATGATGGGCGTCGTGATGCTGTGTGCCGCATTACAGAAGTGATTGCACGGTCAACAGGTGCGGCCCGCCGCCGTCGATTATCTCCGCCTCCCCCTCGAAAACCCCAGCTCCTTCTTCAACTCCTCCATCACCTCATACACAATCGGACATGTCGAAACCCGCTGAAGCATGCTCATCAGCCGTGCCGTAAAACGCGGCTCATATAAATATGGATACCCGCGGCAATTCGCCGGACGGTCTTCATAGACGCTGCATTTGTTGTCCTTGAGGAACGGGCAGGGGGTGGTTTTGGTTTCCCAGGGGTTGTCCTCACCAGCTTCCGCCGGCTGAAGGTATGCATTGATCAACTCCTGCCGCTCAATCCCCAGTCGACGCGCCAAGCGATTGACGTCCTCTTCACTCAGCGTCGGCTTCACTTCCTTGCAACAATTGGCGCAGGTCGTGCAGTCGATCGCAGCCCAGACTTGCCTGGTCACCTCAAAGACCAGTTTGTCCAATTCTTCTTCTTCCAGTTCGCAGCGCTGCTTCAGGAATTGTCGGAACTTCCAATTCTCTCCATCCGCCTTCTGCGCCAGCACGCGCAATTTGATTGGGTCCGTGGCCATGCGCCCAAGAATGCCGCATTCGCCCGGACGAAGCAATGAAAATCCGCGCTTGAGCCGTGCAACGGCAGCCATTGAGCCGCCGCCCGATTCGTCAGTGGAGCTGCGCGCGGCATTCTCATCCTGCGCCGTGAAGACGTTGCAGAGACTTGCCTGACAGCCTTACTGATTGGCAATGAAGGACTTACTTCTTCTTATCACCGGCCATGCGCTTGAGGATCATGCCGGCGATCTCCGCGCGGATGTCCTCGGGATACAGGCCGAGCACCGCTGCCTGCACCACGTCCTGTTGCTCACAGAACCATTCAATCACCCGGCTTGTCGCGGCCACCTGGGTCATCCCCAGGCGAGCGCACAATTCGGTCAGGTGATCTTTGGCTTCAGGGTACAGCTCGATCCGCATGATGACCCGACGATTGACATTGGATAGGTTTGCCATGTGTATGAAATGTAAAATTGTCTCTAATTCGCGGCGATTAAAATCCGAAAAAATTGAACACCAGAGTTGTGTGACTCAACCGGAATTTCCGGCGAATCCCGCTCATCCATCTTTTTCCGTGGATATCTTCTTTAGCAGGGACTTGGCCAGCGTGGCCATGGATCCGTCCGACAATGTATGAAGCACCGCCGTCTGGATGTAATCATCCTGCGAACTGAACCAGTTCACGAGGCGGGACATCATCGCAATCTGCGTCATCCCCCGTCTCTTGCAGATTGCATCGAGCCGGTCCTTGGCTACGGTGTCCAACTGAATACGCATGATCGACCTTTTGGCTGTCATGAGACCCTGTCCTCAAAGTTGCGCCGTCCTAACCAAACTGACGTGCGCTGCGCCGGCCTCTTCTGGCCGACGCCTGATAGACCCCCTAATGTTCACCCACTGCATTGAGCACTCCGGCGGTTCCCCAACCACTCACAAGTGGCTTTCCAATAAGTAGCAACAATATTAGACGGCAAGAGTCTGATCCATCAAGCCATTGGACGTAGTAAATAGGTGGCTGACTGGTGGCCGTTGCTAATCTCTTGGTGACCATTTATAGCCTGCCCCAAATCTCCCCTCTGCGATATGGATTACTCATGAGACTTTAATTTGTTGCTACGGATTAAATCTGGGCAGGATATGCCGATTCTCATTGCAAAAAGCGTGCGCGTAGACAAAATACTGTATTTAATCTACATCTAACCCTTGTCGCTAACGCCCCATTTTAGGCCACCGCGGTTCCCGCCGTAGTCGGTCCCGCCGCCGCCGCCGCCATGCCCATCACCTCCAGGGCCAAGCTGCGATAATCCGCCGAACCATGGCTCGCCGAGTCATATTTGAGGATTGTCTTGCCAAAACTGGGGCTTTCCGCCAGTTTGATGTTGCGCCGAATGCGGCTCTGGAAGATCACCGCCCCCGACCAGGGCAGCCGTTGCGTTGCCGCCGACATCAGGAAATTCCGAAGGTCACCGATGACTTCCCCCCCCAGTTTAGTCTGGCTGTCGAAAAGTGTCAGCACAATGCCCGACACCCGCAGGCCGGGATTGATCCGCTTGGCCACCAGGTGCACGGTCTCCAGTAATTTCCCAACCCCTTGTAATGCAAGAAAATGCGGCTGCATGGGGATGATGACTTCCTGCGCCGCCGCCAGCGCGTTGAGCGTCAACAGCCCCAGGCTCGGCGGGCAATCAATCAGGAGAAAATCGCAATCCAGCGCCCCGGCCGCGACCGCGGTATCAATCTTGCGCTTCAAAATCGTCTCTCGCGCGGGTTTTCCCGCCAATTCCAGCTCCGCCGCCGCCAGGTCGATGCTCCCCGGCACCATGGCGATCCGCTCGTCCACCCGGCGCAGACCCTCCAGCAAGCTGCTCTCCTCAATCAGGATGTCATACAGCGTGATCCCCTCAGCCGCCGGATCAACGCCGAAATTGATGGTCAGATGGGCCTGCGGGTCCAGATCGATGAGGCAGACTTTCTGACCCGCCTCGGCCAGCGCCGCCCCGAGATTGACGGTGGTGGTCGTCTTGCCGACCCCGCCTTTCTGGTTCATCAGGGCAATCGTTCGCATAGCGCACGCCTCATCACGTCGATACATCGGAAATTATCGGACAATGAGAGGCGAAAACAAGAGTGACCCCTCCAGCCGGCTCCGGCGTGCACTTTTGGCTTCTGGTCCCCTCTCCATGTACCGCGGGATAGGGTTGGGGTGAGGGTTCTTGCTTTGACCTGCCAAAACGCGTCAAACTTGAGGTAGGGGTTCGGGGGCTATTCCTGTGCGTCCGCCGGCGCCACCGGCAGCACATGCACCGCTCTTCCCGGAATCGGCGTGTACCCAGTCCCGGGGCCGCCCGAGAAATCGCCGGGATGCGCCGGGTCCGCCGGCGGATTGGCCGTGTAGGTCGGCGGCAGATAAAAGCTCGTCGCCTCTAGCTGCGCATACGGGTTGACCTGAATCATATACACCGGCAAAAGCAGCGTATTCAGCAGGAAAACCGGCGTTTCCACGACGGCGTGCTTGATCGGCCCCAGCTTGGGACTTGCCACCAGCGGAGAGTCCGCGTACCCGGCCGTCGAAGAGAAATTCGGATAGACCGCCGCCATGATCGGCCATTGCCGCGCTGCCATGGCCGGATCCACCACGATTGGGTCGGCGTTCACCAAATCCGGCTGCTGTTTCTGCCCAACCTGGACCGATTGGCAACCCCCGCCCGCAAGCGCTCCGCCTGCCAGCAGCAGGCCCGCCGCGCATCGAATGGTCTTTTGCGACGCCAAGTGCCGATTATGGATTAAAAATATCATTCAAATCTCGCTGCATGGCCTGGTTATCGTAATTCCCGATTCCGCCTCCGCTGATATCGGTATTATCCATGTTGGGAGTGTACCCCATCGGATCCTTCAGCGCCTGATCCTGCCGCTGCGACGCCTGCGCCATCGTGCTGGGCTGCTGACACCCAACCACTAGAACAACAAGCAAACCCGCCGCCGTCACTCCCGCTGTTCGCATGACTTTTCGCATCGCGTCTCCTTTTGGCTCAGGACTAAAGGACTGATACGGATCGTGATTGGTTCATCCGCGCGGTCTGGCGTAGGGTGGGTGTACTCGCCCACCGTTTGACGCGAGCGGTGGGCGAGTACACCCACCCTACCCGAGCGCGCGGAGTAATCACGATCCGTATGAGTGCTGAGAACTGTGAGCTAAAAACGGAGAGGAAACCTGTGCATTTCCTGCTCGGCCCTCGGCCCTCAGTCCTCGCCTCTATCGCGCTTGCCGCGCTGAGCCTTCAAGCGCCTCTCCCATATTAGTGCCTCACTGCCTGCTGCTTTCCAGGTACTCCACGGAATAATTTGGAGATTCTTTGGTGATGGTAATATCGTGCGGGTGGCTCTCCGCCATGCTGGCTGCCGAAATCCGGCAGAATTTGGCCTTCTTGCGGAGCTCCTCGATGTTCTTCGTCCCGCAATATCCCATTCCCGCCCGCAATCCGCCGACAAGCTGGTACACAAAATCCCCCAGCGGCCCGCGGTAGGGGACTCGCCCCTCGACGCCTTCGGGAACCAGCTTTCCCGTTTCCTTCACGCCCGCCTGCCCGTACCGGTCCTTCGATCCCTGGATCATCGCCCCCATGCTCCCCATGCCGCGATAGGTTTTGTATCGCCGCCCGGCATGAATGACCATTTCCCCGGGGCTTTCGTCGAGCCCCGCCAGAAGGCTCCCCATCATCACGCAATGTGCCCCCGCCGCGATCGCCTTGGTGATATCGCCGCTGTGTCGAATTCCCCCATCGGCAATCACCGGCACACCCGCCGCTTCGGCGACGGAAGAAGCCGCCATAATCGCCGACACCTGCGGCACTCCCACGCCGCTGACAATCCGCGTCGTGCAGATCGCCCCCGGACCGATGCCGACTTTCACTCCATCCGCGCCTGCGTCAATCAAATCCTTAGCCCCTTCTGCCGTCGCCACATTCCCCGCGATCACCTGGATATTCCATTTCTTCTTAATCTCCCGCACCGTCTCCACCACATTGCGGCTGTGGCCATGCGCGGTGTCCACGACAACGATATCCACCTCCGCCGCAATCAGCGCCTCCACGCGGGCCATGTCCTTCACGCCCGTCGCCGCCCCCACGCGCAGCCGGCCGCGCTTGTCCTTGCACGACGCGGGAAACTGATGAATCTTATCGATGTCCCGCATGGTGATCAGCCCCGTCAGCCGGTTCTCCCGATCCACCAGCAAAAGTTTCTCCACCTTGGACCGGTACAGAATCCGCTCCGCCTCATCGAGCCCCGTTTCCTCCGAAGCCGTCACCAGGTTGGTTCGCGTCATCACTTCGCTGATGGTGCGGTTATCATCCTCCTGAAATTTCAAATCACGCCGCGTGAGTATTCCCATCAGCTTGGGCGGCTTGCCATTCCCCCCGTGCCCGGCGCGGCGGCGCGGCGACTGCCCCTGATCGTCCGAGTCCACAATCGGTATGCCGCTCACGTTGTACTCGCGCATCACCCTGCGCGCCGCCCCGATCGTAGCATTCGGCGGCAGCGTAATCGGATCGACGATCACGCCGTTCTCGCTGCGCTTCACCTTCTCCACTTCCCGCGCCTGATTTTCCACGGATAGATTCTTATGAATAATCCCCAGCCCTCCTTCCTGCGCCAGCGCAATAGCCAGCGCCGATTCCGTCACCGTGTCCATCGGCGCAGAGAGCATC
>JBEKYH010000209.1:0-13485 GCA_049511115.1 Tepidisphaeraceae bacterium
CTTGAAGCCTCTGACAACGGAACGATCAACATGTCCGGCGGCGCGCTCGCTTCCAATTGCGGTATCCTTGCCGAAGACCAGAGTACCATCTCGATTTCCACCGCCGTGGCGGCGCCAGGCATCTCCGCGGAGGGTGGCGGGACGGTCAGCATGTCTGCCGGCGGCACCTGCGGCGGTATCGACTGCGATTCCACGGAGGGCGCATCGACGGTCACCACGAATAACGTCGCGATCGCCGGCGACGTAACCCTGGTGGGTGGCGGGGATGGCGGGACGGTCGGCATCACTGGCGGCTCGATCGGCGGAAATGTAACGTTGGAGGACGGCGGGACGGTGAACATCATTGGCGGCTCGGTCGGTGGCAATATATCGTCCTCGGACAGCCAGACCACCGCCGTGGGCACCATTAACCTCAGCAACGTGAATGTGACCGGATCCCTTTCCGCGGAGAATTCCACGGTCAGCCTCGACAGCGGCACATCCATCGCGGGAGCAGTTCAGGTCATCGCCCAGTCCAACCTCACCACCTCGGCCACGCTTAGCGGCGGCCTGCTTGGGTCTGACAGCTCGATTGTCATAAACGGAGGCGTGGTTTCCGGAGGTCTCAATCTAATTGGCGTCAGTACCTTGGCGGTCAACGGTGGGACAATCAATCCGAACAGCAGTGGGATCGCATTGATGTCGCAAGACTCCAGCGCCGCTCTTCTTCTTGGTGGCACGCTTCTTGGTCAAGTCCAGGCGCAAGCTTCTTCGACCGTTAACATCTCTGGCGCAACAGTTGGATCCGCGGCTGCCTTCGGCTCAAGCACGCTTATCCTGGACAGTGGCCAGATCACGGGTTTCGTTCAAGGCAGCGCTAGTTCAACGGTTACAATCAATGGCGGCGCCGTTGGCGGCGAGTTAAATGCCAACAACAGCGCGAGCGTCACCATCAACCGCGGCAGCGTGGCGGGCAACGTTCAAATCTCCAACGCGGCGCAACTGACCATGAACGGCGGGTCCCTGAGCGGCGGTGCGAACTCGTTCAACACCAGTCAAGTAAACCTGCTGGGCGGCAGCGTCAGCGGCAATGTGGCGGCACAGGACAACAGTACCTTGCGCATTGGCGGAACCGCATTCGTTGTGGATGCCGCAGTGGATGCCTACAACAGTTCTGTTATTGACATCGGCGCTGCCGGGCCGCCGACGATCGATGCCAACGTCACGGCCCACAACTCAAGTATGATTGCGATCGACGCAGGCAACATATTTGGCAATGTCACTGGCATGGATTCCAGCACCATATTCATCGCGCCCGGAGCCATGATCAGCGGCACAGTAACTGCGACCGGCAAAAGCATGCTGCAATATGGTCTGGTGGTCACGCCCACCCCACCGCCGCCGCCGCCCGGTGGTGATGGTGATGGTGACGACGCAATCGTCAGGCTGACCGACCTTTCGCTGGCGCCGGCGGACGACTCGCCGAATATCACCCAGATTTTCCTCGAAGATCAGGCCACGCTCCAAATCGACGGCCTGACGTTCAACGCGGGTTTGCTCGATCCGATGAACGACAACGGCATGTTCAGCGAGTATCAGCTCTCCGGTACATTTGCCGACGGCACCAGCCTGCCCAGCGGCCTTGAGCTTTTCGTCGAAAACGGCTCGGGGGCGAGCTTTGATTTTGTGCAAGTTCCGGTTCCCGAGCCTGCCATGGGCGGTTTGCTCATTATCGGCGGCGGCATCCTCGCATTACGCAGGCCGTCAGGACGGACACGCTGAGCAAACAGGACTTCGTCGGCGATTACCTGGTCTCCATCTGCAATATGCTCACCGAATACGGCGGGAACGTGTGACTGAATGTCGGGCCGACGCCGCTGAGGGTGGACTCGACGGGGATCACCCTGGTCGGATCGGTGATTGAATTGGTGGCGGCGGAATCATCCGCGCCCAGGACGATGCACTTGGCCTGGGGGGCGATGGTTGTCGAGCCGGAAAGGTCGATCTCCACCGGCTGGGGATTGCCGGAGACGTTGACGACCTTCAGATAGAGAGTCCCCTTGGCCCTTTCCTTGGTGACGACGTAGTAAAGCTGCTCGAGATTCTGAGCTCCGCCATGCTGAGGGACAACCGCCGGCGCGGTGGGACTATGGGCGGCCGTTGCGGCGACGACCACGTCGCCTATGTAATTAGCAAAGAGCTTTTGGGCGTGATAAGACGGCGAGCCGTAGCTGGTCATGGCGTTATAGCCGATCAGATCTCCCGGCCACTGCATTCCGCCGGGATTCACATTCACAAACAGCGGGGCGTAACTGGCGATCTGCACGAGATCGGAATTGCGCTCCATGCAGGTCATCCAGGCCGCGTCGGCCAGGGCCGCCTTGAGGTTCGTGGTGGGTGTGCCGGGGATGCGGGTGGCCCATTCGCCGACGAAAACCCGGGTGGCGCCGCGCGGCCGCTCGTCGTATCGATGAGCCCAGCTTTCCGCTTCTTCGGCAGTCCTGTAGTAATAGTGCTCATCGTTCAAATCCGCCTGCCTGCCGCGCACGGCGGCGGTGGAAATAATCTTGATCTCCGGGTACGCAGCCTTGATGGCGTCGTAGAACGGAGCAAATCGCTCCTCATAGGTACGCCCGCCCCCGCCCAGGCCGTCCTCATTGCCGACTTCGACGTAATTAAGGGCGAACGGCGCGGCGTGGCCGTCGGCGACGCGCCGGGCCCCCCACTTGGTGGAGGCGTCGCCGGTGATGTATTCAATTTCATCCAGCGCATCCTGCACATACGGTTTGAGAGCGTCCCCAGTGGCGACGAAACTGCCGCGGAGGGTAAATCCCGCGAAAACCGCCAGCACCGGCTGGGCGTGCATATCTTCGGTCCATTGCAGGAATTCCAGCAGCCCCATCCCGTCGGAGGAGCGGTAGTTCCAGGGGCTGACGTGCGTGGGCCGCTGGGCGAGATCGCCGATGGTGATCTTCCAGTTGAAGTAGTTGGCTTTGTCGCCCCCCTCGAGGTAGTTGCCGCCGGGGAAGCGCAAAAACGCGGGCTTCATGTCCACCAGCATTTGCATCAGGTCGACGCGATTGCCATTGGGCCGGTCGTTAAAAGTCGGCGGAAACAGAGAAACGAGATTAAACCAGACCGTGCCGGGAGCGCCGGTGGAAATGACGAACCGCGCGTCCGAGGTTGGCCGCACGTCGCCGGTTTTCAAGGTGGCAGTGTACTGTTTCCAATCGGCGGACAGGGCCGCGACATCGGCTGAGGCGTAAGTCGTGGCACCGTCAGTGCTTTCAATGGCGACGGTGAGGGGACCGGCAAAAGGAGCGGCCGCCCTTGCGTAGAACGACGCGCGGTAGGCGGTGTTGGGATGAACGGGGATGCCCCAGTAGCCGTCATTGGCGATACCGGCGCGCTGGCCGGCCGCGAGGGAGGTGGCGTCAAACTTCAGGGAGTTGCCGAGTTGGTCATTGAGGGGATTATCGGTGTCGATGGAGATGCCGGCATTGCCGCCGTTGTATTTGGCGACGGTCCAGTGGGCCAGGGGGTTGCCCGTCGCATTCGTCGTCGGGGCGCCGCCGCGCCGGCCGCCACGAGCGGAATACTCACTGCCTTTGAAAACGCGATTGCGAATCAGCTCGCCGTAGAGACCGCCGTCATAGGAGTAATTGATCTCTTCGGTCATCAGGCCGTAAAGCGTGGGGCTGACCGCGTGGACCGTAGTCGCGGTATCTATCTTGATAACGGTTGGTTGCGGCGCGGCTGGAGCGGCGGGCGCATCGGGCGTCTGACCCCAGGCGGGTGTGAGGAAGCACAAAAATGCGGCAAAGATCCCGAGGGAGATCGATTTGATTGTCATATTGCTGTCCAATATAGCGCGATCAATGAGATCAACAAGCCAGCGACGCGGCGATGCCTGTTGGAACATTGTGTTATGGAAGAATTTTCATGCGTTTATGGGTCGTTTAGGGAATTTCGAGGGAATTTCCTCCGCAATGCCTGACACAATCCGAATGTGCATTAGTTATAGCGGTGAGTAGCGGATTTGTTGTGCCCGAATATCCCCCTATTCATGGAGCTTGCCATGTACAGCCGATCACCGCAAAACCGGCGAAATCAACCTACACAATGGCGGCAACTTCCGGCGGTTCATCCCCTGGCTGAGGTCGTATCAGCCGGCCTGATCCCCGGCGACAGCGGTCTTCCGTTCAATGGCGGAGTCTGGTCCAGTTATGAGAAGTCCTTGTGTCAGGCCCCGGTCGCGGCCGCCGAGCCGGGCCAGGCAGACGAAGAAGAAGAGGAGTGCGGGTCAACGTTGTAGTGGGGACGGAGAAAATGCAATTGAACCGCCAAGAACGCCAAGGAAGAGGCTTACTAACCGCAGAGGCGCAGAGTTCGCAGAGGAGTTCGTTGAAACCAATCTCAAAAATCGAGTCTTGGTATCCTCTGCGCCTCCGCAGTTAACGAGCATTTCTGAATTCCTTGGCGTTCTTGGCGGCCTTGGCGGTTACATTTGTTCCTCTTGTAATCGGGGCGGCGCTCATTTCCGATATTGCTGCTCCAACTCTTCGATTTTGCGATTCTCCTTCTTGGCCTCCCGGAATAGCTCCATCGGATCAACAGTCGGATCGGCGAACTCGTCCAGGACGGACGAAAAGGCCGTCGAGAGCACGCCGATGAGCCCGGCGAATATGGCCATTGCCGGCAGGAAGACCATCATGGCGGCCGCCTTGCCGGCGGGAGTTTGCGGATCGACGGCGGCGCAGTTCATGGTGGTCAGGGCGACCTTCACGAAGGCGTCGTAGACGCTGTCAAAACTGCTGTTGGGAACGCCCTTTTCGCATTCATGGAGCGTGACGGTTCCCAGCAGAATCACGATCAGCATGGCGAAAGCCAACGAGCGCAACTGGTTCTTCGCCCGATAGAACGCCAGCGCCACAAGCTGCATGGAGCGGCTGTAGCGGAAGTATTTGAGCAATCGCAAGACGCGCATGGCCCGCACCACGCCAAGCCATTTCATGGGAAGAAGGAAGCCGACCCAGAAGGGGAGTACTGAAACCAGGTCGATCATTCCCAGCGGAGAGCGCGGATACCGATCGCCGAGGAATTTCCAGCGCAGGAAATACTCGATGGTCAACACCGACGCGATACCGCGCTCGATCCACAGAAACGCCGGCGGGCCTTGCCGGCTATTGGGCGACCCGGTCTGCAATTCAAAAAGGTAAAGCACCACGCTGAGCCAGATCAGGACTTTCAGGAGCGGATCAAGGCTCTTGAGGAAATGGATGCGACGGGCCGTCAGCCCGGCATCGACAGCCACCACTCCATCCTCGGCGGAAGTTTGTGTGGACATAGGGACTCTCCGCTGGGAAAGCATACGGGAGAGGAGGGGAAGGGCAAATGATGCTTGCCGTCAATTGACGCTCAACCGCAGTGAATTCATAATCCCGGTTGTGCTCTTCCGATTGACCCCGAGGTTTATATGAATCGCCAGCCGCCTCCCATCGCGACAGTCACGCTTTTGTGCGCGATTATGATGGCATCAGCGGCGGCCGGTCGCGCCGCCGAAACTCCCGGCGCTGCGGCGGCCGGAGAGGTCAAGACCGGCGAGATCGACCTCACCTTCACCCAACGCAGCCCACTCAGCACACGCAAGGAACTGGCGCGGCGACTGAGCCTCAAGGAGACCGATCTGGGCGACGACTACGACTTGTCGCAACGTCCGTTCAAGGCGTATGTGCCGGGTAACTACGATGCGGCCACACCGCAGGGGATTGTCGTCTACCTCGGCTACAAGGACACCGTCTCCAGTCCGCCGGATTGGCGGCCGTTTCTGGACGACTCCCATCTGATTTTTATCTCCCCAGTCTGCCACACCGGCGACCATTACATGCCGCAGGTTCCGCTGTGGCAAACAGTCGGCTTGGCGTTGGACGCCGTTTACAATCTGAAGCAACAGTATTCAATCAATGCTAAGCGCATATACATCATGACTTGGGATATGCAGGCGGCGCTTTCGACTGCGGACATTGGCGACGGACTGATTGTGACCTACGACGACAATTACTTCGTGCGCATGGCGCTCCCCGACGGACGGTACTTCAAGCCCGAGTTCCCCCCGCCGCCCGATGATTTGCTGCAAGCGGCCAAGCGACACGGGGTTTTTATCATTTCGCCTCCCCCCGGAGACGGGCCGCAAGCGGCGCCGTTAAGATTGGCGATAATGAAACAGCAGGGCTTCGCCCATGTGACCCTGGTAAACCTGTCGGTAACCGACGATTTGCACTTTCCCAACTTCAAACTGGATTGGTTCCAGAAGCAGGCTATTCCATTTCTAGACAGCGCTTCCGCCGGTCAACTGGACGCCGCCACAACGGCGAGCCCTGTCGCCGCGAAAGCCGCGCCCGTTCCAACCCCGACTGCCTCGGTCAAGCCTGCCGCGCCGGAGCCTTCCCCGGCGGCCCATCTTCTCGCCCTGGCCAAGCTCTATCTAAACAACAACCAGCCAGATGCGGCACGAACGAAATTGCAGCAAATCATCGACGAATACCCAACCGATCCCGCCGCGACGACTGCCAAACAGATGATCGAGAGCATGGGGAATTAATGGAGGCCGTTCGTCGGAGAAAAGTGCGATGCGTCTGACGAAGTGACTTGTCCAGTCTGACGGTCAGGCCTCGGAAAGTCCTTTCCCGTTCACCGTCGCCCGTGTTAATATTCCTCCCGCACAGTCAGACCCACTTCCCGGAGGCCGGTCATGGGCAAACTTTCTCGGCGGAAATTCCTGAGCACAGCGGCCGGGGCGGTGGCCGTTGCGTCATTGCCGAAGCAGCTCAAGGCGCAGGCGGCGGCGAATCCGCCGCGCAAGCCCAATGTGCTGTTCATTATGTCCGACGACATGCGCGCCGAGCTCGGGTGCTACGGCAGCCGCTTTGGCGTGCAGTCGCCGAATCTCGACGCCCTCGCTCAATCCGGTGTGCGGTTTGACCGGAACTACTGCCAGTTTCCGCTGTGCAATCCTTCGCGGTCGTCGCTTTTGACCGGGCGTCACCCCACCACCACCGGCGTGCTGGGCAATACCACGCGCTTCCGTGACAAGCATCCCGATTATGTGAGCCTGCCGGAGCTATTCCGCCAGAACGGGTACGTCACCCTTCGCAGCGGCAAGATTTATCACGGCGGGATCGACGACCCCAAGGCGTGGGACGTCGGGTACGGCATCATGGAAGGTCCCGGCGGGGCCGGCGGGCATACCCTCAAGCCCACCGCCGACGGTCAGATTCCCGCGACCAAGCCGAGCGATCTGCCGGAGGCGCTGCCGCAGGATGTAAGCCGCGCGGCGGAATCGGATCGGATGGTTTTGCTCGACGGCATGGGCGAGGGCAACGGCGATTATCATTCCACCGACACGATCATCGGCTTTTTGAATAAGTAGAAGGATCAGCCGTTCTTCATCGGCTGCGGGTATTCCAAGCCACACAGCCCGCCGGCGGCGCCGGAAAAGTTTTACGATTTGTACGACCTGAGCAAGATCGAATTGACGCCGGATTTCGCGGCCTGGCCGACGGTGCCGCCGGGATTCCCGACCTTTTCGATCCGCCCCCGCAATGCGGATTTGTTCATCGGCCGCGCGGCGACGCCTTCCGAGGCAAAGCAGGTGATCCGATCTTACATCGCCTCGATTTCCTGGGTGGATTTTAACATCGGCCGCGTGCTTGCGGAGCTGGATAAGCTCGGTTTGCGCGACAACACGATCGTCTCCTTCGTCTGCGACCACGGATATCAACTCGGCGAAAAAGGGAAGTGGTCAAAGGCCGGCTCGCTGTTTGAAAACGGCACGCGCGTGCCGCTGATTTTGCACGTGCCGTGGGCCAAGGGTAATGGGACAGCCTGCACCCGCATCGTGCAGTCGGTGGATATTTACGCGACGATTGCCGAGCTATGCGGCCTGCCCTTGCCGCCGGGAAATGAAGGGCGAAGTCTGACCCCCCTGCTCAACGATCCGACGGCGGCCTGGGATCAGCCGGCCTTCAGCGTCTGGAGCGAAGACGGCGTTACCTTGCACGGCACGGCGATCCGCACGGAGAAATGGCGCTATGCCGAGTTCGGCCCCAATGGATCCAACGGCGCGATGCTGTTTGATCCGCACACGGATCCGCTGGAGGTGAAGAACCTGGCAAACGATCCGCAGTATGCGTCGGTGGTGGCCGAGCTGTCGCCGCTGGTGAAGAAATATGCGTCGAATCTGGGGAAGACGCAGGTGTAGCGGCGGGCTATGGCAAAAGGCGCAGAACGCTTTGATCTGCATTGTCTTCCGATTCGGGGCTGTCTTCCGATTCAGGTTCGTCCAGTCCCGGGGCGCGCCCGATGAATTGCTTATCGATGCGCCGCACATTGCGAATCGGCGCATCGGCCAGCGGCCGCAGGTCCGGCGAATCGCTTCCATCGTAGCGGCGAAGAACATTGTAGTATTGGTCGCGCTGGCACGGTATCCAACCCGCGTCGCGCACCAGGCGGCAGATTTCCCGCTCGCTCAGGCGGTAGCTGGTGCCGGCGGCGCTGACGACGTTTTCCTCCATCATCACGCTGCCCATGTCGTTGGCGCCAAAGAAGAGGGCGAGCTGGCCGACCTTGGGGCCCATCGTGACCCAACTGCTTTGCAGCGAGGCGATGTTGTCGAAGAACAGCCGCGCGATGGCGAGGGTACGCAGATATTCCTGAGCGCCGGCCATCCGCACCACGCGGCCGCGCAGGATGTCCTCGTTGGTTGAATCGTCGTACGGGCCATGCTCGGCTTCGTCCCATTCCTTGGCCCGGCCGAGCGGCGTGTTTTCACGCTGGAACGGCCAGTGGATGAAAGCGGCGTATCTCCCAGGACTGAGGACTGCCTGCGGCGAGCTTGGTCGAGGCGAGGACTGAGGACTGAGGGAGGACTTGGCGAAGACGCCAGGCCAGCGAGATTGGACGCGTTCTGTCACGGCGGCGCGATCTGGCTCTCCCAGAGCGAGCGCGTAGTCCTGCATATCGCGCAGGGCGGACATGTGTTCGATCCGCTCGCGGACGAATTCGATGTGGCCGATGAGCATGGTGCAGCTTGTGTTGAGGCCCTCCTCGTGGGCGACGCGCATGACGCGCATCCAGTCGTCGCCGGTGCATTTGCCGATGCCGATCTTGCGGCGGACGCGCGGGGCGAAGATTTCACCGCCGCCGCCGGGGATCGTGTCCAGGCCGGCCGCGTGGAGGCGGCGGATCACATCCCGCACGTCCATGTTGAAAAACCGCTCAAATTCAATGAACTCCGGCGGGCTGAAGGCGTGAATGTGAACCGTGGGAAAATTCGTCTTGATAAAGCGAAGCAGGCCCTCGTACCACTCGATAGGCAACTGGTCGTTCATCCCCCCCTGCATGAGAATCTGCGTGCCGTTGATGGCAACCAACTCGCGGATTTTTTCGCCGATTCTCTCGTAGCTTAACGTGTAACTATCAGAATCCTCATGATCCCGGCGAAACGCGCAGAACGTGCACTTGGCGGTGCAGACGTTGGTGTAGTTGATGTTGCGGTCAATGACGTAGGTGCGGTAGTCCTCGGGGTGCATCCGCTGCGTCGCGGCTTGCGCCCATTGGCCGAGGTCGTGCAGTGTCGCCCCGTGATAAAGCTCCAGGGCCTCCGCATCGGTGAGACGGGCTTTGCCGGCGATGACGGCGTCGATGTTGAAGGACAGGGTGGCCATACGCCCTAGAGTGTAGGGCATTTTCGGTTAAGGGGAAGGCCAGCTTTGCCATTTGCTTGCCAGTGTGTATACACTCGCCGCATGGCGGTTGAGTCGGTCAAAATTGCATATGATTTGACCTTCGATGACTACCGGGGCGCGGCTCGAAGAGCCAACCGCGGCATTCTGTTTCTCATGGACATAGGCGCAGTGCTAATGTTTGCGATTGGCATACTTTGCGTCGCCGTCCCCAGCGTCGGGGATTTACTGGGCGGGGAGTGGCTGTACTTTATTACCGGCACGCTGCTCGCCAGCCCTCGAGTCACGCAAGCGTACCAGCTACGACGAACTTGGCCGGAAGTTCAGCGGATATCCGGCGCGGGTATTATCCGGTTTTACGAGGCTCAGGTCGTGCACGAGACAAAGCTTATCCAGGCGCAATACGATTGGTCGGTGTTTACCGGTTATCAGCAAACCGACAAGCTTATGCTCTTATGCCTAAGGCAAAAGCACCTCCTCATCATTCCCAAGCGATGTTTGGACTCATCGGGGAAGACGGAGGCGCTTCTGAATATCGTCAAAATTAAGCTACCTCAAAAATGATCCTCTCTACGTCGGCAAATCTGGAAGCGAATCGGCAATAATAAACAACAGTTTAAAATGAAGACACAATCAAAAGAATCCAGTTCGAACGGAGCCAACGACGATGGCGTAAAAATCGCCCTCACCCAGATGGCCTGCGGTGAAGATGCCGCCGCGAATCTGAAGCGGCAGATCGCGCTCATCGAGCGCGCGGCCGCCGGCGGGGCGAAGATTGTCTGCACACAGGAGCTCTTTCGCTCGCCATACTTTTGCCAGCTTGAAGACCACCGGTTTTTCAAACTGGCCGAGCCGATCCCCGGGCCGAGCACGCTGGCGCTGGAGAAGATCGCTAAGAAACACGCAATCGTGATCGTCGCTTCGCTCTTCGAGAAACGCGCGGCCGGCGTCTACCACAACACGGCGGCGGTCATCGACGCCGACGGCTCGCTGCTGGGCATCTATCGCAAGATGCACATCCCCGACGATCCGCTCTACTACGAAAAATTCTATTTCACGCCCGGCGACACCGGCTTTCGCGCCTGGCAGACGCGCTACGCGAAGATCGGCGTGCTGATCTGCTGGGACCAGTGGTTTCCCGAGGGGGCGCGCCTCACGGCGATGCAGGGGGCGCAGATTCTGTTCTACCCCACCGCCATCGGCTGGCACGCCAGCGAGAAAGCTGAGTTTGGAAACGCGCAGCATGAAAGCTGGGAGTTGATGCAGCGCAGTCACGCGGTTGCCAATGGGTGCTATGTGTGCGCCCCCAACCGCATCGGCATAGAACACATCCTCGGCGCCGATGGAAAACCCGCGAGCAGCGACGGCATCGAATTCTGGGGCCAGTCCTTCGTGGCCGCCCCGGACGGCACTGTCATCCAGCGAGCTTCTGAGAACAAGGAGGAAGTATTGTTCGCCGATTGCGACCTGGCCCGCGTGGAATTCAGCCGCACGCATTGGCCGTTTCTGCGCGATCGGCGAATTGATGCGTACGGCGGGCTGACGCAGCGATTTTTGGATCAGCCTGCGGTGGAAAAGTGAAATCAGAGATTCACCACCCGCTCGGCTGCGCCTCGCTTGAGGACACAGAGGACGCAGAGGAAAGCCAAAACAAAATCAATTTGAATTCTGATTTACCTCTGTGTCCTCCGTGTCCTCTGTGGTGAGTCTTGTATTTTGTTTTTTCTTGGCGTTCTTCGCGTCTTCGCGGTTAAATGCTTTTTTATTCTTATGAACGCACCTAAAGTTTTAACTCGGACGCCCGCTGAGATGGGCTTCTCGTTTCCCCCGGAATGGTCACCCCATGCGGCGACATGGTTCTCCTGGCCTCGGCCCGAGGGAATATCGTTTCCCGATAAGTATCACACCGTGCCGGAAAATCTGGCCCGGATTTTCAGGGAGATTTCGCCGCGCGAGCGGGTGTGCATCAACGTCCTCAACGGCAACTACCAGCGCATCGTGAGCGAGCAGCTTGCCGCGCATGGCTGTCCGCTGCGCAATATTCATTTTTATCACATTAAAACCAACGAAAACTGGTGCCGCGATCATGGGCCGGCGTTTGTCGTCAATGCCAAAAAGAAAAAGGCGGCGATTGTCGATTGGGGGTTCAATGCCTGGGGCGGGAAATATCCGCCTTATGATGACGATGACGCCGTGCCGACGCGGGTGGCCGAGGAATTGAAACTGCCGGTCTTTTACCCAAAGATCGTCATGGAGGGCGGGGCGGTCGATTTCAACGGCGCGGGCACGGTCCTGACCACCACGGATTGCCTGCTGAACAAGAATCGCAATCCGAGCTTGTCGCGGGAGCAGATCGAAGGATATCTCAAGGCCTATTACGGCCAGCGGCATGTGTGCTGGCTCACGGGCGGCATCGAAGGCGACGACACCGACGGGCATATCGACGACCTGGCACGGTTTATCAATCCAACAACGATCGTCATGGCCGTCGAAGATGATCCCAAGGACGCCAACTACAAAGTCCTGCGCGAGGTGCGGCGGCAGGTATCGCTCTTGCGCGATCAGCATGGACAGCCATTTGAGATCGTCGAAATCCCCATGCCCAAATGTGTCGAATACGACGGCCAGCGATTGCCGGCGACGTATGTCAATTTTTATTTTGTCAACGGGGCGTTGCTGGTGCCGACGTATCGCGATCGGAAGAATGACCGCAAGGCGACGGAGATTTTGCAGGCCAGCCTTCCCCGGCGCGAGGTGATCGGCATTGATTGCGTGGAATTGATCTGGGGCCTGGGGGCGATTCATTGTTTGAGCCAGCAGCAGCCGCGCGTGTAGCGCATAATAGGCATGATCGCCGAGTCGTAGGGTGGGCATCGCCCACCGCGTTTTGCGCGAAATGGTGGGCGATCCCCACCCTACAGGAAAATTACCGAGCCAGCGGCGATCGAAAGTTCAGCGAAATATCGCGTCGATCATTGGCGGAAGAACCTTATCCGGCGCGAGGTATTCGCGGGCGATTGCGTAAGCCGCATCGCGCTGGGCGGCCGGGTCGGCGGCGGCCTGGTACAGGGACGCGATTGCTTCGGCCGTCGTTGAGAACGCGAACACGCCGTGCCCCGACGGAATGAAGCGGCTCCAGCCCGTGTCCTGCACCACCGCGGGGCGTCCCGCGGCCAAATAGCAAGCCGTTCGGCAACTGAACCAGCCGCTGTTGGTGGCGACGTAGACGTTTTTGGCAATCGACCATTCGCCGGCGGAATCGTGGATCAATTGCTGGTAGCTGCCGGGGGTGAGGGTCGCCTCATGGGCGCTCAGGACACTCCACCCATCGGCGGCGATGCGATTGAGCGGGGCCTTGTCGCCGCCTACGGCAAGGGCAAGAGGCACATGCGTGCGCGTCGGGAGGTCGTGAAATCTTTCGTATTCGGGAACCTTGGTGAAGTACTCCGCGCCGTCGCAGATCAGCTTGCCGCGGAAATAATCCCAGGTCATCACCGTGGTAAACGGCGCGTGGGCCGCAGGGGGCGAATTTCGCACCCGCTCCCACTGCGGAAGCGTGACCACGCAGCGCGTCGTCCGCCAATCAAATTGGCCGCGGGGGATGCGGCAATCCGACCCATAGATATTCTCGGCATAGGTCAGGTGCCGGTCATGTGCGGCGACCTGCTCGCACCAGCGGCTCACGTTCGCCGACCAGGCGAACTTTTCCTGGAGCATCATCTGGTTGTAGCCGGGGTCGGTGTCGAGGAAGACTTTCACGCAG
>JBEKYH010000210.1:0-8243 GCA_049511115.1 Tepidisphaeraceae bacterium
GACGCGGTCGAGTTGCACATCAAGATCGCCATCGACGCACCCGCCGGCGGTGAAAATGCGGCAGCCGCCGGGAGAAAGCGCGGGGTCTTCGATCAGTTCGACGTGGCTCATCTGCGGCCAGGTCATTTTGAGATTGGGCATCTCCGCCTTCAGCGTGGCAAGCTGTTTGGGATGAACGGCAATGCGCACATCCGCCCAATGGGAGACCAGTTTCATCGCGCCGGTGAGATTGGCCTCCAGGACCTGCGGGTCGATCATTCCCTGCCGCTTGGTGACGCGGCGCGCGATGGCGGCGGAGAGCTCGATCACTGATCGCAATCCTCCCGATTCAAGCTGGCCCCGCGATGTTTCAAATTCGGCGGCGAGCTTGGTGACGACGTTAATCGCCGCGGTGAGTTTCTCGCGATGCTCAGCCAGCGCCTGGGCGTGGCCGGCTTTCTTGCCCTCTTCCATTCCCTTGGCCATACCAGCCGCTTTGCCCTCGGCCAAGCCCTGGGCGTGGGCCGCGCGCTTGAGAGCTTCCCCTTCCGTTTGCGCGGCCGCGAGAAGTTTCTCAGCCTTGTCGCGCGCCGAGCGCAGGAGCGCTTGCGCCTGACCCTCAATGCTGGCCATCGAGAACGGCGTCATGGACGTAGGCACGTTGGCGGATTTAATGAGCGGCATAAATTAGTCCGGACTGTTCACCGAAGAGACCTTAAAAAGAAAAGATTCACCACAGAGGACTCAGAGGACACAGAGGTAAATCAGAATTCAAATTGAATCTGGTTCCTGGTTTTCCTCTGCGTCCTCTGTGTCCTCGAGCGAGGCGCAGCCGAGCGGGTGGTGAATTCCGTCTTTGCCTTTCTCCGCGTCCTCTGCGCCTCTGCGGTTCGATTTCTTGTTTTCGATCACACGACCATTTCCTTCTCTCCGCCGCGGCCGGCGATGATGATTTCGCCTGCGTCCTCGAGGCGGCGGACGACATCGACGATCTTCTGCTGCGCCCCTTCCACGTCGCTGACGCGCACCGGGCCCATGTACTGCATGTCTTCCTGGATAAGCTGGGCGGCGCGCTCGGACATGTTCTTGAAAATCTTCTGCTTGAGTTCGTCGCTGGCGGTCTTGAGTGCCAGGGAAAGCTCGTCGTTGTCGACTTCCTTGAGCACCGACTGAATGCCCTTGTCGTTCACCAGCAAAATGTCCTCGAAGACAAACATCAATCGGCGAATCTGCTCGACGAGATCCGGGTCCTCGGCTTCCAGGCCCTCCATGATCCCCTTCTCGGTGCTGCGGTCGGCGAGGTTGAGAATCTCCGCGACGGTATCCACGCCGCCGGCTTTCTCGAATGTCTGGCTCACAATGTCGCTGAGGCGGTGCTCCAGGCCGCGCTCGACCTCCTTGATGACTTCGGGGTTGGTCTGCTCCATGTTGGCCACGCGCTTGACGACTTCGATCTGCTTCTGGCTGGGCAGGCCGACGAGGATTTCGCTGGCCTTCTGCGGAGCGAGATGCGCGAGGATGAGGGCGATGGTCTGGGGATGCTCGTCCTGAATGAACGTGAGCAGGTTTTCGCTTTCGGCCTTCTGCAGGAACAAAAACGGCGTGGTCTGGACTTGCTGCGTAACCTGCTTGATGACGCGGTCGGCTTCTTCGCCGGAAAGGCTCTTGCGGAGCAGCGCTTTGGCGGATTCCAGGCCGCCCTCGGCAACATAGGAATTGGCCAGCGCCAAACCGTAAAACTCGGTGAAGACTTCCTGGCGGGCGGCGGTGGTGACTTCGTTAATCGAGGCGATCTCGCGGCCGATTTCCTCGGCGGCTTCGAGCGGCAGGCGCTTGATGATTTCCGACGCCTGATCGGGCGTGAGGGAAACCAGCAGCACCGCGGCTTTGCGAACACCAGTGATATCGGAAGGCATAATTCACTCACCCCCGCTGGGGCTAAATCGAAGAGAGTCAGGTGCGATTCAGCCACCGCTTAACGAGATTCGCCGCGGCGTCGGGATTCTCCGAGACCATGCTGGAAACCTGTTCAATGACCTGTTGCGTATGGACCGCTTCGGCGTCGAGCTCCATGCCATCCATGGTCTTGTCCCCCTCGCCCACTTCGCCCGCAACCGGAGCGTCGGGATGAAGGTGAGCCGCGGGCGGTTCGTCGGCTTCGTCGCCGGCCATGTTTAGACCTGGAATGGGGGTCGGAGCGCTCTTGCGCACCATCATCATCACCATGAAAAGGCTCAGCATCGCCAGTCCGCCGACGCCAATCTGCGGGATGTGCGATTCCAGGAGCAAAGTGACCGGGGAATTCACCGCCGAAGGCGCGGCGATCAAGCCACCCGGGGGAACGCCGCCGTCGCTATACCAATTAACGGCCACCGCATCGTCCGACTTGATGCCGGTGCAGCTCTTCACATCCTTGCGGATGCGCTCCAGTTCGTCATTGATCGTGGCATCGAGAGCCGCATCGTCGGGATCAGCGCCTTTATGAACGTCGTGATATATCGCGACAAAATAACTGCGCGGAACGCGCACGGAAGCCGAGACGGCCGGCGCATCGCCGGGGCCTTGAATGACGTGGGAAACCGTGCTGGCGACGGTATTCTGGTAAGTGGCTTTGCTTTCCGATTCCGTGCTCGTTCCACCGCCTGCGCCACCGCCGCCGCCGACGGCAAGGGGGGTGTTGCTGCCCACATTGCTGACCGCGCCCGCGTCACCCGCCCCGCCGCCGGGAGAGGTGGTATCAACGGAATGATCCTCTTCGGTGACGGTCTGGTGAAGCGACGTTTTGGGATCGAGGACGGTCTGCTCGCTCTCGACGCGCTTGGTGTTCAGATCAACATTCACCGAAACAAACAGGCCGCTGATGAAACCAAGCTGTTGTAGAACCTTCGTGCGGTAATACTCTTCATGGGCGCGAATGGCCTGCACGATGGAGTCGCCGTCAAGCAGGCCGCCATCGCCATCCTTGTCGGCGACGTTGATTGTCGCCCCGTCCACGACGACGGTGACTCTACCTCGGCTCAATCCGGCCACCGCGCCGGCGACCAGATCGGCAACGGTCTCGCCGATCTGGCGGTCGTTCTGGTCCGGCTCATGGCGCGTGGTGATGGAGACCATCGCGGTGGGTTTGATATCTCCCCCACTGTCCAATCGTCGCTCGGCGCTGGGGTCGATCACCACGTCGGCATGAACGACGCTGGGAAATTCATCGAGGATGGTCTCAAGCTGACGCCGTTTGACTTCCGTCCAGAGATGCTGGTCTTTCTCGGCCGTGTCCCACGGCGTCATCTGCTTGTTGACGATCTCATCAAATCCCTGGCTCGTGTTCTGGGGAAGAAGATGCGAGTAGCCCAGGTCGGCCAGCACTTCAATCTGCCGGTCGGCCGGCACCATGATCCGGTCGGCAGACATGGTGTAACTGATCCCCTTGGCGGCCAGGTGATTGGTGATCTGTGCGATGTCGTCGGCGGAAAAGGATTGATCGAGGAGCGCAACGTATTCCGGCGCGGCCGCGTAGTGGCCCCACCAGACGAGGGTCATGGCCATGATCGCCACCAATGCGGCGGCGAGCATTTTCTGGGTCGCGGTCAGGCCCGATAACTGCTGCTGAATTCGCGCCAGTTGCGCCTTGAGAATGTCCATAACTCAGCCCTCCTTGGCTGAGAGCGGATAACAAATCCATCCGCTTTAGATCTCAGGGCATTGGCGTGACAAACCTTCCGCGCAAAGCGAGAGGTATCACACGTTGATGCCCTTGATCTCTTCGTAGGCGTCCATGAGCTTGGACCGAATGGCCAAAAGCGTCTTGAACGCCATATCCGCCTTTTCCACGGCGGTCATCACACCGGTCATGTTGTCGCTTTTGCCGGTGGTCAGATCGTTCACTGCTTGTGTGGCATCTTCCTGCATACGGGAAACTTCGTCAATGCTGTTTTTCAGAACATCCGCGAAACTGCTGGACCCGGCGCCGCTTGTGGACGGGGCGATACTGGGCTGAGTGCCGCTCAGTCCGGCGATTCCCGGCAGGTTGTTGGTTGGATTAACCATGCGTCACATTGCTTTGCCCATCAGGCCAGCAGCCTCAGCGTCGAGGAGAACATGCTCTTGGCAGTCTCCATCATCGTCACGTTGGCCTCGTAAGCCCGAGAGGCCTCCAGGGCGTTGACGAACTCAATGGAAAGATCGACGTTGGGATATTGCACGTAGCCGTCCTTGTCGGCGTCGGGATTGCCGGGTTCAAACTTGCGCGTCAGCGGCGAAGGGTCCTCCTGGATCGACGACACATGCACGCCCGGCTTGTTGGAATCGTCGCCCTGCCCGGCGGCGAGGACCACAAAGCGCCGGCGATAGGGATTGGCCTTCCCCGACGCGTCGTGCGTCGTGTTAATGTTGGCGATGTTGCCGGCGATGGTATCAAGGCGCGCACGCTGGGCCGCCAGTCCACTGGCGCCCATATCGAGAATATCAAACATGACCGGTCCTTTCGGCTTCCATGCCTTAAGACGCAAAACAGGTGGGCAATGCCCACCCTACTCAGACTGCTATGCCGGCTTCTCCTTCAGGGCCATGTCCAAGGTGGCCCACTGGCGGCGTAGCAATTCCACGGCGAGATTGTGCATCAGCGCGTTTTTCGCCTGGTCGGTCATCAACTGCTCCATCGAACGGTTGTTGCCGTCGTGGAATACCAGGCTGTTCGGCTTGCTCACATCCATGGAGATGTCGTCAAAGCTCACCGCGCCCGGCGATGCATCGCCGGCCTGTGCCTCTTTGGCGGTCAACTCCTTTTCAAACGCATCGACCGACATATCCTTTTGCGTGTAGCCGGGCGTGGAAACATTCACCACGTCCTCAGCCAGCAAACTCTGCCGCGCATCGGTGAACTTCAGCCATTGCTCCAGCGCCGGCGAGGCTCCCTGATTCAGCAGGCGGTCGACGTACATAGGTCACACAATCAAATTTCGTGCCACTGTTGGCCAATAACCATACGAGGCACCCTTACCCTCTTGTCCCCTCCGCCGGTAGCCGGGGGAGGGTTAGGGTGGGGGGCATTTTTTCCGGCGAACATTGTCTGGTTCGCGGACAGAACCCTCACCCCAGCCCTCTCCCTGAGTACATGGAGAGGGGGAAATGCGAGATTTTCGCCGGCGCCGGCAACGCGCAACTTCCGCGCTTTTTGGGCAACAATCACGCCGAGTTGGGATCGCGCACCCAGATTCATACCTCCGCCTCCACCATGGCTCCTTCGTCGCGCCAGCGCTTGAGTTTCATACCCAGTGTGCGGACGCCTATCCCAAGCGCCGTGGCGGTGCGCACGCGGTGCCCTTTGAATTGCTCCAATGTGCTGAGAATGACTTTCTTTTCGATCTCCGCCAGCGGAATGCCGGCAAGGTTGCCGGTGGCGGCGATGGATTGTTTGGTTTGCAGCCATGGCTCGATCGTCGAGGCGCGGATCACGCCGGGTTCCGTTTCCAGTACGCCGGCGCGCTCGATGATGTTCTGCAATTCGCGCACATTTCCCGGCCAGTGATAGCGCTGCAGCAGGCGCATCGCCTCCGGCTCGATATGCCGGAATGGCGTCTTCTCGCGCTTGCTGGATTGGGAGAGAAAGTGCCGCGCCAAATCGGGGATGTCATCCACGCGCTGCCGCAGCGGCGGCAGATCGACCGGCACGACATTGAGGCGGTAGAACAAATCCTGTCGGAAGTCGCCGTCCTGGACGGCGGCCTCCAGATTGCGGTTGGTGGTGGCGATCACGCGGACATCAACCACCTGCGTCAAACTGCTGCCGACACGCTCAAAACAGCTTTCCTGCAACACGCGCAGCAGTTTCGCCTGCAATGATGGGGCGATTTCGCTGATTTCATCCAGGAGCAGGCTGCCCCCGTCGGCAAGCTCAAAGCGCCCGCGGCGGAGTTTGTCGGCGCCGGTGAATGCGCCTTTTTCGTGGCCGAACAGTTCTGACTCCAGCAGATTCTCCGACAGGGCGGCGCAATTCACCGCCAGCATTGGCCGCTCGCGCCGGGCGGATGCCTGATGAATGGCCCGGGCCACGACTTCCTTTCCCGATCCGCTTTCGCCGCGGATGAGAACCGTCGCGTTGCTCTTGGCCAGCAATTCGATCTTGCGGCGCACTTCATTCATCGCCTCGCTGTGGCCCAGGAGCGGCAGCGGCGCGAAGATTTCCGTCATGCTGCGATAGGCCTGGTTTTCCAGGCGCAGGCGGCTGTGCTCCAGAGCGCGGTCGACGAGCAATTTGATCTGCTGTCCGTCGAAGGGCTTTTGAATGTAGTCGTACGCCCCCAGCTTCATGGCCTCGACGGCCGTATTCACGGTGGCAAACGCCGTCATGAGAACAACGGGAAGATCGGGCCGCAGCTTCCTGGCCTCAATCAGCAATTCGATTCCGCTCATGCGCGGCATCTTGAGGTCGGTGATGAGCAAATCGAACCGCCCCTGGGCGATGCGCTGCGCGGCCGCGGTGGACTCGGCGCAGGCGACGACATCGTGCTCCTCGCGCTTGAGGGTCGCAACGAGCGAATCCCTCAGTATCTCCTGATCATCCACTACCAGTATTCTCGCCATAATCCAAAGCCTCACATTTGCAGTTCGAACTCGGCTCCTTTGCCGGGGACGTTACGCACGGAAATAGCGCCGTCGTGGGCTTCGACGATTCGGTGCACGATCGCCAGGCCCAGACCGGTGCCGGTTTCTTTGGTGGTGAAGAACGGATTGAAAATCTTATCCAGGAGATGAGGAGGAATGCCCGGCCCGCTGTCGCTGATGACCAGTTTCATGCGGGCTTGTTTGTCGGCCGCCGTTTCTTCGCAAGCCGACCAATTGATCCAGACCCGGCCGCCCTCGCCGGCCGCTTCGGCGGCATTGAGCAGCAGGTTCAAGGCGGCCTGACCCAGGAGCATCGGATCGACCCGGTGGACCAATGGCGCCGGCCCTTGCGCCTGACAATCCACGTTTAACGTCTCAAATGACGGCCGCGCCAGTTCAATCGCTTCCTGCAATACCTCGGCCGCATCAACCTGTTGCGCGTTGGCGGTCATCTCCCGTGTAAATTGCAGCACCTGGCTGACAAGTCTTTCCAATCGCGTGACGCCGGCGGAAATCTTATTGACGAGTTTGAGTGAATCAGGAAGTTCGGCCACATCCTTGGCCAACAGTGACGCATAAAGCTGAATGCCGCCCAGGGGATTGCGGATTTCATGGGCCATTCCGGCCGCCATTTCGCCCAGGGCCGCCAGGCGGTTGCGGCGTTCCAGTTCGCGATTCTTCTCGGCCAGATCATTGCGAAGCGATTGCACGGTGCGCTGCAACTGGTCGTGCGATTGCTGGAGCCGTTCGGTGACGGCGCTGTACTGGCGGATGGCGCGGCCGAGCTCCTCGATGCGCTGCGACGACGCCGCCGCGCCGGCGGGTTTGGCTTCGGGGACGGGATTGGTGAGAAGCGTGGCCATGAATCCTTTTTATTTACGAATGTCCATCGAACTCGGCCGGGGTCCGTAGGCCGTCGAGGCATAGGAGCGGCTCACCTGCCGGCCCGCGGCGGCCATCCGCATGGCGCGGCCGACTTCGATCTTGCGCTGCTGCAGGACCAATGCGTCGTTCTTGTCGGCGGTGGTGATTTCCTCCAGAAGCTGGCGGCTTTCGGCCATCAGGCCCTGCGCCTTGCCGCGCTGGGGGTCGGGTAATCCGCCCAGATAATCCGACCAATTCCGCTTGGCGGGCAGGATCGTCTGCTCCAGACCGGCGACTTGATCCAGCACCTGCTGGCGTTGCCCCAGGACGGCGAGCAGTTCCTCCGTTCGGCTCTGGCGGACGTGCTCATGCTGCAATTCGGCCAGCTTGGCCAGCCGCCGATAGCAGCCAACCTGCTGCTCGAGCGCTTCCAAAACCGATTCCGAATCCGAGTCTATCTGGCTATCCATATGCACCTCATAAAAAAGGACCGCTGCGTAAAAAATTCACCGGTCATCAAAAAACTCCGGATTGGCTGGTCCATTTGAGCCAGTCGTCCCAGTACTTTTTGGGCATCGAGAAACTGTCGTTTTGGAATGCCTCGGGCGGCATTCGGCTCAGAATCCATTTGGCTCGCTCGTTGGCGGCGCGGGCGTCGTCCAGCTTGCCCAGCGCGCAATACGAATTGACGATCTGCACGTAGGCCGCCAGCGCGGAAGGGTCATCCTGGTATCGGAAGGCGGCCTGGTCGTAAAGCTTGATGGCTTCCTCGTATTTGCCCAGGTCGTACATACAGTCGG
>JBEKYH010000211.1:0-8198 GCA_049511115.1 Tepidisphaeraceae bacterium
GACCAGCGGCGAAGTCATATTCCTGGATCCGATGGTTGAATACGTCGGCCAGTTACAGACCGTCCGTGTGAGCATCGCGAATCCCGATTACCGCCCTTCGGGATTGCATATGGATGTGCATTTGCCGCAGGCGTTGTGGTCCGAGCCGGCCGGGCCGATCGGGTCAGCCCAGCCCTGAGTCATGGATTATGCGGTGTTTGCTGTTGGATGGAATGAGCGGGAGTCGAAACGAGATCGAACCTGAGTTTCTGTAAACGAGGTTTTCCGTGGCATCAGGCATAGTAGAACCCTCTTCGCGCGAGCCCGAGAATGAGCAGCAGCGCGAACAGGCCGGTGGAATCGCCAAGCATTCCAAGCTGGTCGAGCGGCTGTTGTCGGCCTCGTCCAACCTTCCCGCCTTTATCAATGACCTGTTGACCACGCAGGCCGTGGTGGTGGCCGGCACCGAAGCCGCCGCATTCCTGCTCGAAAAGGGGCAAAACGGACCGGGGTTGCGAACCATTTCGCATGTGCGGCCGGACAATTCCAGCGCCCAGACCCGCGCCGCGGCCATCTCGGCTTTCCAGGAAATCGTCATCGCCTGCGTCAACCAGACCAAGGACGGGGCCATTGAGATCAGCGCCGCCGACAATTCCCCCGAGCCGCAGTTTTGCCTGGTGACGCTATTGCGGCAGGAGGGGCAGATTGTCGCCGCATGCGCGGTTATCACGCGTTGTCGCAACGCCGAGCGCGCCCGCCAGCGGCTGGTGTCGATGCAGCTCGTCGCGGGGTATTTCGAGCTTTACAACCTGCGCCGCAACGCCGAACAGGCCCAGCTCATCGCCCAGAGTCATCAGCACGTCCTTCAGCTTGCCAGCGCGGTTGCGACCGCCTCCGGCTTCGAATCGGCGGGCATGAGCCTGTGCAATGAGCTGGCCTCGCGCACCGGCGCCGCGCGTGTGTCGCTGGGCTGGATCAAGGGAACCAACGTCAAGATCGTCGCCTTCAGCCACACAGAGGAATTCGACAAAAAGCAGGAGATGGTCGTCGAACTCCAGAAAGTCATGGAGGAATGCGTCGATCAGGAAGAGCCGGTCCACTTTATCCCCGCTGGCGGCGGCACCGAGAACGTCACCCGCGCCGCGGCCAATTTCTCGCGCACGCAGGGAGGTAATTCGGTCCTCTGCCTGCCGCTGCGCCGGCACGCGGAGATCGTCGGTTGCGTGGTGCTGGAATTTGCCCCCACCGTCGAATTGCCCGCGCAATCCATGACCAGCCTGGCCGTCTCGGTCGATCTGCTCGCTCCGCAGTTATTCGACCGCTACACCAACGACCGCTGGCTCATTACCAAGACGGGCATTTCCATCCGCGAGCTGGCGAAGAAGGTCATCGGGCCGCAGCACATGCTGGCCAAGGTAATTTCCCTGGCGGTGCTGGCCCTGATCATCGTGGTGTGCGAAGTGCAGATGACCTATCACATCCGGGCGCCGTTTGAATTCGCGCCGGTGGATAAGACGACAATTTCCTCGCCGATCGACGCAACTATTGAGAGCGTATTTGTCCGCCCCGGCGACCAGGTGCACAAGGGCGACCCGCTCCTGAAGTTCCGCACCGTGGATTTGGAAAAGAAGTACAACCAGGCTGTCGCCGAGGCCAAGAGCGCCGAACTTGAAGCCGCCAAGGATTTGGAAGACGCCCGCGAGGACCCGACCAAGATGAGTGAGCGCCCCGTCTATCTGGCCCGCCAGGACGCGGCCAACGCCGAGGCTGAGCTCTACAGCACCGAGATCGACGAGGCGACGATCAAAGCCCCCGCTGATGGGCTGATTCTGACCGGCGATCTCGAAGACCAGGTCAACAGCTTTAAGAAGCAGGGCGACGAACTGTTCACCTTCCAGGCCACCAATGAGCTTCGCGCGGAGCTTTCCGTCGCCGAAAACGACATCCAGGAAGTCATCCAATACGGATTACATCATGGTGGTGATCTGGCGACGACCTCCTTGCCGCGCGAGACGTATCCGTTCACGATCGAGCGCATCGACCCGCAGGGCACCCCCAAAGACGGGAGCAATGTGTTCAAGGTCTATGCGTCGGTTCCTGAATCGGTGGATCACCCCGAATGGCGCCCCGGCATGGAAGGCGAAGCCCGTATCAATACCGAGAAGCGCCGGCTGATTTGGATCTGGACGCACAAATTCGTCGATTGGCTGAGGCTTAAGTCGTGGGTGTGGTTGTAAGGGTGGGCCTTTCGACGGCAATCTGGACGTAACCTGAATGCTCCAAGTTCGACCGACATTTTCCGAATCGTGGTATCGCGTCGCCGCCCTCAAGCCGCGCTTGCGGTCGGGGGCGCAGATTTCCAGGCAGTTTTATCGCGGTGAACGCTGGTACGTCGTGCGCGACCCGGCCGGCAATCAATACCACCGCCTGAGCGATCCGGCCTACCGATTCGTCGGCTTGCTGGATGGCCGCAAGACCATCGAGCAGGCGTGGGACCTGGTGGGCGGGCAACTCGCCGACGACGCGCCGACGCAGCCGGAAGTGATCCAGATTCTCTCGCAGCTTTACGCCGCCAATTTGCTGGAAACCGACGTCCCGCCGGATGCGACGATCCTTCTCCGCCGCCACAAGGAACACGTCAAGCGCAAGATGCAGGGCCGGCTCATGAACGTGCTGTTCCCGCGCGTTCCCATCTGGGACCCCGACGCGTTCCTCAAGCGCTGGATGCCATTGGCTCGCATCGCGTTGAGCTGGTTTGGCGCTCTCATCTGGCTCGCGGTTGTCGGCTACGCCGCCGCGACACTGGCCCCGCATTGGGATAACGGGCCCGACAGCCTCCGCGCCGGCGCGTCGGATGTCATCAACCCCAGCAACTGGCTCTATCTCTGGGCGGTTTTCGTCTGTATCAAGGCGGTGCACGAACTGGGGCACGCGTTTGCCTGCCGGCGCTTCGGCGGAGAGTGCCATGAACTGGGAATCATGCTGCTTGTACTGGTGCCGACGCCTTATGTAGATGCGTCTTCGGCCTGGGCGTTCCCCAGCCGGTGGAAGCGCGTCTTTGTCGGCGCGGCGGGCATGATCGTTGAATTGTTCGTTGCGGCCCTATGCTCGATCGTCTGGCGGGACACCAATAGCGCCAATTATCCGCTGGTGCATCAACTGGCTTACAACGCCATGTTCATCGCCAGCGTCAGCACCATCCTCTTTAACGCCAACCCGCTGCTTCGTTATGACGGCTATTACATCCTCTCGGACTTTCTGGAGATTCCCAACCTCCGCCAGAAGAGCATGGAGTACAGCCTCGGCCTTATCAAACGCCACATTTTCCGGGTGAAGGAGCAGCAGCCGCTTCCGCCGCCCGGGCAGCGCGCCTGGCTGCTGGTCTATTCCATTGCCAGCGGAATTTATCGCATTTTCATCGGCGTGATGATCGTCGTGCTGGTGATATTCAAGGTGCCTGTGCTGGGCGTCCTCATGGCGCTGGGAGGCATTATCACCTGGGCCGGCGTGCCGGTTTACAAGACCGCCAAATACCTGGCCCTTGACCCTGAACTGCACCGTAAGCGCGGCCGGGCCACGGCGTTTTCACTTGCCGTTGCCGCGGCGATTGTGCTGGTCGTCGGCGTGATTCCCTTCCGCGTGTACGTGCGAGCCGACGGGATTCTCGAACCCAACGACCGCCGCGTCCTCACCGCGAAATATGACGGGTTCGTGAGCAAGATTTACGCCCATGACGGCCAGTGGCTGCACAAGGGCGACATCATCCTCGTCGCTCACAACCCCCAGCTTGAAGCTGAGATCAAGCAATACGAGGCGCAGTGGAGGGAGACCGAGGCGCAGCGCTATAACGCCATCTCACAAAGCGACATGGTTGCGGCGCAGAAGGCGCAGAGCGACGGGGATTCCGTCCTTAAGGCGCTTGCCAAGGATAAAGAGTACGAGGATGACCTCACCGTCCGCGCCCCCATCGACGGCCAGCTTGTCGCGCCGGATATCAACCAGCTTCAGGGCGCTTATCTAGCCAACGGGAAGACTGAAATCGGCATGGTCGCGACCATGGACGACCTGCGCGTGAAAGCCGACCTGGACGCCAACGACGCCGAACTGCCCATGCAGTTGAGCCTGGCCAATGTTGAAAACCAGATTCGCTTTGCCGGCGACATCAAGACCGTGCTTCATGCCTCCAGCGTGCACGTCTTCCCCGGCGCGGTGCAGGAAGTTAACCCCGCACTTGGCCCGCAAGGCGGCGGCGACATTGAAATGGATCCCAAGGACCCCCACGGCACGCATCCCAAGGTGCCGCAGTTCCTCATTGAGATGAAAATTGATAACCGCGGCGAGCACGGCGACCGCTACATTGCCGGCCAGCGCGCCTATGTGCGGTTCACCATCGGCACCAAGCCGCTCATCTGGCAATGGCAGCGGCGCTTCTGGCAGTTGATCCAGGTTCACGACAGCGGCAAGTGGCTGTAATCCCCCATGTCGTCCATCGCATCCAACGAACTCTTCCGCATCTTCGACGCCCGCCGCGTCAAGGCGCCGGAACTGCGCAATCTTGATTTGTTTTTGAACGGCGCCGTCGGGTGGTGGAAAAACCATCGCCCGATTCTGGGCGAGCTGCGCGCCGCCGCCGAGCGCGTGGAAAAACTGGAGCCGGAAATCCAGAAGCTCGGCAGCGCCGCCTTCAAGGAGGCGATTTCAGAGTCACGGGCGCTGGGGCGACTTAATCGTCTAAAAGGCCCGGCGCTGGATCGCGCGCTCGCGATTGGGCGCGAAGCCGCTCTCCGCGCCATCGGCCTGCGGCCGTTTCCCTGCCAGATCATGGGCGCGCTGGCCATGATTAAGGGGCGAATCGCCGAGATGGCCACGGGCGAGGGTAAGACACTTACCGCGGCGATTGCCGCCAGCATCTGGGCCTGGGGCGGCAAGCCCGTCCATATCATCACGGTTAACGATTACCTGGTGGCGCGCGACGCGCAGGAAATGTCGCCCATTTACAATCTCATGGGCAATGCCGTCGGCCACGTCACCCACGAATCCAACACTGCCGAGCGGCACGAAAATTACCGGCGCGAAGTCGTATATGTTACCAGCAAGGAACTCGTCGCCGATTTCCTGCGCGACCAGATTGCCCTCGGCTCGCTCCGCAATAGCACGCAGACGGCACTCAATATGCTGGCCACGGGCCGCGGCCTGGGGCGGTTGCTGGTGCCGGGGTTGTTTAAGGTCATCGTCGATGAAGCGGACAGCTTGATGGTCGATGAAGGCGTCACGCCGCTGATCATCAGCTCGTCTCCCGATGACGAGGAGGCGGGTAACGCCAACCTTTACCGCGAGGCGGACAAGCTCGCGGAATTGCTGGAGAAAGACCGCGATTTCACGATTGACTGGACGGTCCGCCACTGCGACCTGACCCAGCGCGGGCAGGACCGCCTCGATGAACTGGCCGAAGCCGAAAACAACGGCTTCTGGAAAGGCAAGCGCCGCCGCGAGGAACTGGTCACGCAGGCGCTCAACGGGCGCTGGTGCTTCTTCCGCGATGAACAGTATCTCGTCGCGTCCGATGGCAAGGTGCAGATTATAGACGAATTCACCGGCCGCGTGATGGCCGACCGCTCCTGGCGGCATGGCTTGCACCAGGCCATCGAGGTCAAGGAAAACACCAAGGTTACGGCTGACAAAGAGAATCTGGCCCGCCTCTCTTTCCAGCGATTTTTCCGCAGCTACGGCGCCATTGCCGGCATGACCGGGACCGCGTGGGAATCGCGCGGGGAGATGTGGCAGATTTACCAGCGGGCGATCGTGCGCATCCCCACCAATCGCCCCTGCATCCGCAAGCATCTTCCCACCGTCATGTTCGACACCATGGACCAGAAATACGACGCCGTGGTCAAGCGCGTGGTCGAGCTCAACGACCGCGGCGTGCCGGTGCTGGTGGGAACGCGCAGCGTGCTGAGCAGCGAGGAAGTGAGCCGGCGCCTGGCGGCGCTGAATCGGCCGCATCGCGTGCTCAACGCGACGCAGACGGCGCAGGAAGCCAGCATTGTCGCCGAGGCGGGAAAGCAGGGGCAGATCACCGTCGCCACCAACATGGCCGGCCGCGGCACGGACATCAAACTCGCCCGCGGCGTCGCCGAGCTGGGCGGCCTGCATGTATTGAGCGCTGAGCCGGCCGCGAGCGGACGAGTGGACCGCCAGCTTTTCGGGCGCGCCGCCCGTCAGGGGGATCCGGGTTGCGCCCAGTTGTTCGCCTGCGCCGATGACGATTTGTTTTTGCGCCACGCGGCGAAAATCCGCAAAATGTGGCGCGGCATTGGCGCGGCGCGGCTGATTAAGCTTGCCCAATACCGCGCGGAAAAGCTGGCTCGGTTCAATCGCAAGCAGGTTCTGCGGAATGACGATTGGATGGACCGCACGTTGCCGTTCTAAGGAAAGGCGATTGAACCGCAGAGGCGCGGAGGACGCGGAGAAGAGAAGATTCAATTTGAATTTGCTCTGCGACCTTTGCGCCGCCGCGGTGAGATTTCCGGTCCGGCGGCGAACCACACCCAGACGATAAACACGACCTGCAGCGGCAGTCTCAGCCATAGCATCCAGTGAGCAAACCCGGCGGCGCCAATCGAGTCTGGGGTGATCGCCATATAGATGTTGGCCGGAAAAACCGCGATGAGAAGGGCGATCAGGCCCCTGCCGGCCGAACGCCGCAGTCGCGGAATGAACAGGCCGATTCCGCCGGCCATTTCGGCGATGCCACTGATGATGACCAGCAGATAGGGCGAGGGGAAGGCGGGGGGGATGATGCTTTTGTAAAAGACTGTTGACCGAAAGTGATTCGCGCCGGCGAGGATGAAGCCGAGACCGGCGAGGCAGCGGAGGGCTGGCCGTAAGCTGCTTGCGCATTTGCTTGAACGCTCGGTGTCGGCCATGGCCCAATCTACCACGTCGCCTGCGGCGCGCGGCCTGTGTCAGCCGTTTTTCCGTCACGAACTGATCCTTCGAGTAACCGGAAAGTGATATAATTCCTCGACATGCGGTGGCCTAGTCGCACCTTTCTAGTGGCGGCCGGTACAGTTGCTTTGGCCGATTCCATCTTGCTGCCTTTGTGCGAATACCTCGCGTCGCGCGAAATACAATCGTGGTTCATCGCGGTTCCGATGTTCATCCTCAATCTCCCGGCGATTCCGCTGGCCACCCTCTTTTCAATACGGTTTGAAGACAGCGATCCACCGTCATTAAGCCAGGTGATAGCGATGCAGGCAACGCTCGTACTCGTATCGGGCATGGTTTGGGGAAAGCTGATCGAATGGCGGCTCAAGGCGCGAGCGACATGATTCGAATTGTCGCCGCAAACCAGTTCCGCCCCAATACGACTCTCCTCCATATTTCAGTATAATCCCGACGTCCCCGGGAGCGCCGCACGCAGCTCGCTTTTCCGATTCGGGACGAAAGCGGAAAACCCTGGTCCGAGCCAAACACCAATCATGTCTACTCTTCTCATTTCCGGCGGCACTCTCCTCGACCCCTCGCAGAATCTCCAGAAGGAGGCGGATGTCCTGATTCGCGACGGCAAAATCGCCGCGGTGGGAGCCAATTTGCGTGCCGATTCCAATTCCGGCCCGATTGACCAGACGATCGAGGCTAAGGGATGTTTCGTGACGCCCGGCCTGATTGATATTCACGTCCATTTCCGCGAACCCGGCGATGAAGAGGAGGAAACCGTCGCCACGGGGGCGGCCGCCGCGGTGGCAGGGGGTTTCACGACGGTCTGCTGCATGCCCAACACCAAGCCGCCGCTGGATAACGAGGGGCAGATCGAATTCATCCGCCGCCAGGCGCAACAGGCTGCCCTTTGCAATGTGCATCCCGTCGGAGCGGTCACCAAGGGGCGGCAGGGGAAGGAGCTTGCCGAGATTGGCTCGATGCTGGCCTGCGGCGCGGTTGCGTTCAGCGATGACGGCGTGGGCATCGCCGACCCCTCGGTGATGCGAAAGGCGCTGCAATACATCAAGATGTTCGACGGCCTGCTCATGCAGCATTGCGAGGAGCCGTCCCTTTCCGGCGGGGCCATGCACGGCGGGATCGTCTCGACGGCGCTGGGCCTTGGCGGCATTCCCGCCGAAGCCGAACAGCTCATGATCGCCCGCGACCTGCTGCTCAACCGGACCATCGGCTGCCGCTATCACGTGCAGCATATTTCAACGGCCTGGAGCGTCGAGCTG
>JBEKYH010000212.1:0-8168 GCA_049511115.1 Tepidisphaeraceae bacterium
CACCTCAGTGTTCAATCCTATTCTGTAGTCTCCTTCGATGACCGCCCCTTCGCCGACCGCCAGCGACGGGGCCGTTACATTGCCGCGCAATTCCGCGTCCGCTTCTATCGTCACCGGCCCGCGGCTCACCACATTTCCGCGCATGCGGCCGCGCACAACGAGAGACCCGCAGAGAATCTGGTCGGCAAAGACATCGCCGCCTTTTTCGACGGTGACCGTGGCGCATGTCTCGATGTGCCGGCGGGCGTGATGGGAATTGATCGACACCGGCTCCAGCCGCAGCGTCTTATTGCAAAACTTACAGGTGATATTGATGGCGCGCCGGGCAATCGGCTGGGTTTTGCCGCAGTGGAGGCAGTCAATCCACTGCTGGCCGTCGCCTATCGAGGCAGCGTCGTCGCGACAGGCCGCTCCTCCATCACGGAAAGCGGCCGCCGCTCGATTGAGGCTTAAATGCGGCCTTTGCATATGCGCTTATCGCGTGAGCGCCGCCGGCATGGGCGGTGTGGCCGGGCCGTGCAAGCCTCGCAGCGGCGAAGCGTTACCCGCCGGCGGGGTGGCGGCGGCATGGGGTCGATCGGCGTATGCCGCATTGGGATGAGGCTCGCCAGCGCGAGAACCGTGCGGGGGGAGCGCCGGCGGTTTCACCGCGTCCGGGCCGACGCTCATATGCCCGTTGAAGACGGCGCCATCCTCCACGACCATGCGGCTGGCGCGAACGTCTCCCTCGTATCGGGCCGATTGTTTCAACTCCAGGCGCTCGCCGGCCGTGAGTTGCCCGTGCACCTGGCCTTCGACGACGATCTGGCCGGCCTCCACTTCCACCTCCATCATCGCTTCCCTGGCGACATGAAGCGTGCCGGCGGTGGTGATTTTGCCTTCGAAGCGGCCATGCACCGACATGCTCTTATCGAAGGTGACTTCCCCTTTGAAACTGGCATCGGAACCCAAAACGGTGGGGATGAGTACCGTGGGGACAGGTACGGTGGGTACATCCTGACGGCTGGCGTCGGCCATGACGGGCCTCCCGGAGGCGGTTTACAGACGTGAATTGGCCGGACTGGCAATGCGAATCGCAACGCCTTCCACGCAAAGGCAAGCTTTCGCCTCCGACCATTTATGTAGACTGTACCGGCCGACGCGGCCACGGCGGAATAGGGAAACGACCTATTTCGACCTATTTCTGGCGGAAAACGATCCGCCCCTTGGTCAGGTCATAGGGGGAGAGCTGCACCTTGACACGATCACCCGGCAGAATGCGGATGAAATGCTTGCGCATCTTGCCGGAGACGATGCCGAGGATTTCCTGATTGCCGCCTCCCTGGTCCAGCCGCAGCTTGAACATGGCATTGGGCAGCGCTGTGGTGACAGTCGCCTCGACTTCAATCGGCTCGGTTTTGGCCACTTTTTATATCTCCGGGATTGCAGGGCAATGACTTAACGCAGGGTATGCTACCCGCCAATCGGCCGGTAAACAAGGCATCCGGCAGACAGACCCGCCGCCCGGCGACGCCGGGTGCATGCGGGCGTGGCCGCCGAATTCATTACTTCAGCCTGTCATTACTTCAGCCTGTGCGGCGACCTGCAACTCGCCTATCATCGGAGATCAAAAGTGCAATTACTTGCCCCGGCGTGAATGGAGGCGTGGTAAATCGATGCCGTCCGCGATGAGAGAAGCAAAACCCCCCTGTAACAGGCTTTGGGAAGAGGAGCTTGATCGTGTCAATCGGGCGCTGTGCCTCGTCAGCAGTACCAACAAATCCCTTCATCAGGTGGCCGATGTCGTGACCTGGCTGAACCACGTCTGTCGAAGCGCCGTGGACGTTCGCGCCTACCAGACCGCCCTGGTCGGATTTGCCAATCAGGACGACAAAAAGTCAATCTGGATCGTGGCCAGCGCAGGCCTCGACCCCACTTATTTGAAGTCTGACGCTCTCACGTGGGCCGACGAACCGCGCGGGCGCGGCCCGGGCGGCACTGCCATCCGCACCGGCCGGACATGCATCGCTCGCGACATTCCCAATGACCCGGTATTCGAGCCGTGGCGCAAAGACGCCGCGAAGCTGGGCTACAAATCCTCCGTCGCTTTGCCGTTGACCTCCGACGGGCGGACCTTCGGGATATTGGCCATGTACGCCGATGTCGTCGACGCCTTCGGTCCCATTGAAGTCCGGCTGCTCGAAGAGTTGGCCGATGACCTCGCCTTCGGCCTAACCGTTGTCCTGCACTCTCGCGCCGAGCGCCAGGCCGCTAATGACGCGCTCGTGGATAGTCGGCAGAAACTCGTGGAAGCCGAGCGAATTGCTCATTTGGGACATTGGGAACGCGATTTGAAAACCAACATCCTGCACTGGTCGAATGAGGCATTCCGAATTTTCGGCCTCGAGCCGCAACCCGGGGGTTTCCCTTTATCCGAATTCCTGCGGCATATCCATGCCGAGGATCGGCCGACAATCGTTCAGAGGATCGAAGAGTGGGTCCAGAGTGGCCGCAACTACGATGTCGAATATCGCATCGTCCGCACCGATGGGGTGGAGCGCTTTGTCCACTGCACAGGGAATGTAGTCCGCGACGATGCCGGCCAGCCCGTCCGAACCTTTGGGATTATTCAGGACATAACCGAGCGGCATCACGCGCGGGAGGCTTTGGAAATCGCCAATAAATCGCTCGAAGCCAAGAACGTCGCCCTGCGGGAAGTGCTCGCCAGCATTGAGGCCGAGCAGGGTCGAATCGGCCGTCAGATCAACACCAACGTTCAGAAAATCATCCTCCCGCAGCTCCAATCCCTCAGGCAAAGTTTGAACCGCGGACAGCAGCGACGTCTTGAGCAAATCGAAGTCGCCCTGGAGGAAGTGACCTCCCCGTTCATCGACCGCGCGGCGCGGACTGTCTCGAGCCTTACTCCCATGGAGCTGCGCATCTGCGATTTTGTGAGACGGGGTCTGGCCGTAAAGGAAATTGCCGAACTCGAGCATCTGTCCGCGCAGACCGTGGCGGCCCACCGTCGCAATATTCGCCGCAAGCTGGGGATATCCAATCAGAAGGTCAACCTGGCCAGCCACCTGCAAACCGTTTTTACCGCGAACGAAGTTCGCAACTCATGACATTCACCACTGAGTAGTTCGCCTACCCGATCCTTACCCGCTAATGCACCGCATTAAGCCCGTCGTCGCAGGTGGATAAAGCACCGACAGATTCTAAAAATTGCAAGTAATGAACGGGTCCGACGATCGGCCCGCCGGGCATATTTGAACGGAGCATTGCAGCCACGTTTGTACGTTCGCTTTTGAGGTCGATATGAGTTTGTCGGGCCGTGTTTTAGTCGTAATCCAAGACGATCATGAACGTGCGGAGCTGGCAAAGGTAATCTCGGGTTTAGGTCACACTGCATTCAGCGAGGGCAGCGTCGATAAACTTCTCGCCTATCTGGACCAGAATATCGATGTCGTTCTCTGCGACCTCCAATTCGATCCTGGGCCGGAGTTCGACCTGATCCGGCTTTGGAAACGCCGTTCCCCACAATCGGCGTTTATTCTCGTCACCTCCCAGGGCCGCAGTTCCGCAGGCATCGATGCCATCAAGGCTGGCGCGCACCATTATCTGACCCGGCCTGTTGAACATGGCGATCTCGCACTCGTTGTCGGCAACGAGATCGCGGCGAATCGTGAGCCACGGGAGCCCTCTATTTCTCCCCCGCGCTTTGACCGGATTATCGGCCATGGCCCGCAAATGCAGCGCGTCTTCTCCCGCATTCGCAAAGTCGCCAAAGTCGATACCACGGTCCTGATCGTTGGCGAAAATGGCACCGGCAAGGAACTGGTCGCGCACGCCCTCCACGAAAACAGCCCGCGAAATAAAGGTCCGTTTGTCGCAATCAATGTCGCTGCCGTCCCCGCCACATTGGTCGAAAGCGAACTGTTCGGTCACGTCCGCGGCGCCTTCACCGGCGCGACCGATCCCCGTATCGGCCGGTTCGAGCAGGCCGACGGCGGAACTCTTTTCATCGACGAAATCGGTGATTTCGATATCGCGCTGCAACCCAAGCTCCTCCGCGTCCTGGAGACGCTTCATGTCTGTCCCGTTGGCGGACACGCGGATCGCAAGGTGGATGTGCGCGTCATCGCCGCCACCAACCGCGATCTGAGGGAGATGATTAAACACGGAACGTTCCGCGACGATTTATATTACCGGCTCAACGTCGTGCAGATCCCCATTCCGCCGCTACGCCAGCGGACCGAGGATATTCCGATTCTAGTTGAGCATTTCCTCGAAAAGTTAAGTCAACGGCGCGGCGAGCCGCCGCGCCAGGTTCTCCCCGAGGTCATGAGCCGTCTAATCAGCTACTCCTGGCCTGGCAACATCCGCGAATTGCAAAACACCATCGAAAGCATGTTGGTCTTCTCCACCGGGCAAGTTCTCACTGAAAGGGATCTGCCGTCACACATTGCCCCCTGAATGCCCCAACTCTTACCAACAGACATTATCGACAGCCCCCGTTGCAATGACGGGAGAAGATGGGCATGGTCCGCCGGGGATCTCTCCACCGCATTGCCCGATGCCCCATTCGCCTCTATAATCGCGTCGGTTTTAGGGTTTTAGAGGATGCCAATGCCGCTCACGACGCCGGTAAACGAGCCTTCGCTGCACGATAAGGTGCTGGAAGTGATCAATTTGATCCGTCCGGCGGTCCAGGCCGACGGGGGGGATATCGAACTGGTCAACGTCAGCGACGATGGAAGGGTGCAAATCCGCTTCCACGGCGCCTGCCACGGCTGCCCGAGCAGCACCATGACCCTCCAGGACGGCATCCGGCGCAGCCTTCGAGAGAAAGTCCCCCAGGTAACCGGCGTGGAACCGGTGGTTTAAGTCGAAAAAGGCAACTTCACCGCCCGGTCGCAGCAGCGACCGGGCGGTGAATCCCTCTTTTTTGAATTTCTTCGCGTTCTTCGCGCCTTCGCGGTAGAAAATCTGGATTGTGAACGCGATAGACGACCAATCCGCCATGCGGGAGGCGATTGCCCTGGCGGCCGCCGCGGCACAGATCGGCGAGACGCCGGTGGGGTGCCTCGTCGTCAATGTGGCTGGCTCCATCATCGGCCGGGGGCATAACCGCCGACAGATTGACGCTGATCCTACCGCGCATGCGGAGATTCTTGCCCTGCGCGACGCGGCCCGGTCGCGCGGGGATTGGCGGCTTTCGGATTGCACGCTGGTGGTAACTCTTGAGCCATGCCCAATGTGCGCGGGCGCGCTGCTCAATGCGCGCGTCGCCCGCCTCGTTTATGGGGCGACGGACCCCAAGGCGGGGGCGGTGCGCACGCTGTTTCAATTGTGCGACGATCCGCGGCTTAATCATCGCGTTGAGATCGTCGCGGGTGTCCTGGCTGAGGAGTGCGGCGAACTTTTGCGGAAGTTTTTTCAGGCCCAGCGAGCTTTGGGTAAGAAATGAAGCGAAGAAGTGACGCTTGGAAATGACGCCGTTGAGCGAGGTATAATGCGGTTCAATTGGAAGACGCACTTGCTTTAGTTTCGCAAGGGCCGCCGTGCGCCAGCGCGGATCGGCTTTGCTATGCCATGCTGGCCCAGGGCAAGCAGCCGTTGCCGCCGACGCTGCGGTTGGGGCAAAGCGTTTATCGCCATGCCCGCACGATCAAGCATGATTTCTTCGCCGCCACCGCGTTCTATGACGATGCGGCCGGCCACCGCGTTGTCTTGAAGCTTGGCCGCACCGCGGATTTCAACGGCATCCCCTTGCGCTGGCTTGGCCGCCTGCTATGCCAGCGGGAGCTGCGCTTTTATCGCCGGCTGGCTGACCTTCCCAACGTGCCGCGCCTGCTGGGCACCGTTGGCGACACCGGCTTCGTCCACGCCTACGCTCCGGGCCGACCGCTGGGAAGAAACGTCAAAGTCCCCGATGGATTCTTCGCGGCGCTGGAGCGGCTCCTCGCGGAAGTCCACCGGCGCGACATTGCGTATGTGGACGCCAACAAAAGCCCCAACCTCCTCATTGGGGATGACAACCAGCCGTACCTGATCGACTTCCAGATCAGTTGGGATCTGCACGACCTGGGCGACAACCCCCTGAATCGCTGGTGGCTGCGCCATCTCCAGCGCGAAGACCGCTACCACATCCTCAAACACAAACGCCGCCTCCGGCCCGACGAACTGTCCCCCGCCGAACTGGCCGCGGGAAAGCGCCGCAGCCTGCTGATCCGGCTGCATCGGATGATCTTCAAGCCGTATTTCCTGGTGCGGCGGGCGATCATGAAACGCCTGCGGGAATCGGGAAGGGTGCTGAGGGAGACGACGGCGTGAGAGGCCGCGTCGACTGCCGGGGTTGGGTAATCGGACGATGTTATAGATGTACATCTGTAACATGCGCGCTGGGGTAGAGAAACTGGACAACGGAGCACCGGAAAGCGGTGGGGTAGAAAGCACGCAGCAAATTGTAATTTCATTTCACCTGAATCCGGGAGATAATAAAAAACCAGTGGCCTATCAACGAAGGGAATCCTCTCCGCGAACTCAGTTGATTTTTCTTCGCGTCTTTTGCGGCATCTTCGCGGCCGTGGGATGGGTGTTGTTTTATGTGCTGTGCCTGAGGAATTTGCCGGCGGCGATCCAGAGCCGGTCTTGGCCGGCGACGCCTTGCTCGGTGCTTTCGGCGAAAGTGACCTCGGTAAAGGACACCCATGACAGCGGCTTAACGTACGGGGTGGCCGTTCGCTACCAATATGCGTTTGGCGGACAACTGTATATCTCCAATCGATATGGGTTCGTGAATATCACCGACGGCGATTTGGCCGAGAAACAGCGGCTGGTCAAGCAGCTCAAGTCGTCAAGCCCGCAGACATGTTTCGTGAATCCGGCCGATCCGACGGTGGCGGTGATGGACCGGTCGCTGGGCGGAGTTGTCGGGGCGGGATTCTTCACGCTGCTCTTTGCTCTGCTGGGAAGCGCGGGAATCTATTATTCGCGCCGGGTTGCTTATTGGGGAGCCACCAATACGCCGGCCAGCGCCGTGTGAATCGGCCACTTCATCCCCGTCATTTATCGCGGCGCCGGGTATTTCGGTTTTCGGCCTTCCAGCACTTCAATTACATCCCGCACCACCCAGCTCATGTTTTCCATCGCGGTGGTCGTGCGCGCGGCCAGATGCGGGGTCAGGAGCACTCGGTCCAGGCCCAGCAGGGGGAAATCGGGGGCGGGCGGCTCGGGGGCGTAGACATCCAGGGCGGCGCCATAGAGTTTTCCAGCCCGCAGCGCGTCGGCCAATGCGGCGGCGTCGAGCACTTCGCCGCGGCTGGTGTTGAGGACGACGGCTGTGGGCTTGAGCATGGCGAGTTGTTCTTTGCCGACCAGGTTGCGGTTGCCGGGGCGCATGTCCACGTGAAGCGAAAGAATGTCGGCGGTGTGGTAGAGGGTCGGCTTATCGACGGACACGGCGGGGAAGTCGAGTTGGGCGGAGACGTCAACGAGATCATTGTAGATGACGGTCATGCCAAAGCCGAGGGCGGCGATGTGGCCGACGCGGCGGCCGACGCGGCCCATGCCGATGATGCCGATGGTCAACTCATTGAGCTGGCGGCCGCGAACCGTGTCGCGGATGCGTTTGAATTCCTTGGGCTCATACGCCTGATCCTTGAAGAAATTCCAGGGGCGGAGGAGTTGCAGGAGATAGCCGAAGATAAAGTCGCCCACGGCCAGGGTGTTGGCGTCGGGGGCGTAGACGACTTCGATCCCGCGCTTGCGGCAGGCCGCTACATCGATGTTTTCCAGGCCCACGCCGCCGCGGGCGACGACCCTGAGTTTGGGGGCGAGGGCAAGGAGGGCTTCGTTTACTTGCGTGTAGGTGCGGACGCATAGGCCGTCGGCGAGGGCCAATTGCGATTTGAACGCGGGGTCATCGGCTTTGATTTCGACGACCTTTACGCGCTCGCGCAGCCATTGCAGGGGGCGGGGATCGGAACCTTCGGTAACCAGGACGGTGAATGTGTCAGGCATGGGCGGGTAGTTTACTCGCTCTCGCCCCCGCGCAAAGAGGCTGCAATGCGCTGGTAGCTTTGCTGACGCCACGGCGGAGCGGCTTCGGCTTCGACATCGGGGAAGAAACGGATGAGATTTTCGCGGGTCACGCCCCACAGGCCGAACATTTTGACGCCGGGCGT
>JBEKYH010000213.1:0-8151 GCA_049511115.1 Tepidisphaeraceae bacterium
ACTACAACGTCACCCTCAACACCCTCATCGCCGCCACCTCGGTCACCTTCGCCAACAACGCCGGCAATTACACCCTCTCCGGCTCCGGCGGCATCGGCGGGGCCGCCACTCTCAATATCACCGGCAGCGCGATGGTCACGATCAGCACCTCGAACAGCTATACCGGCCCGACGACCGTCACTGGCGGCAAACTGATCATCGCCGCCGCCGACGCTCTGCCGGCGGGAAACGCCGTGACCATCGGCAACGGCACATCGCCCGCGACGATGCAATTAGCCAACGGCATAGGCCAAGTCTCCCTCTCCTCCCTGACCGTCAATCCCGGCGGCGTGCTGGACATCACGAATAATTCAATAGCCATCAACTATGTTCCAGGAAACAGCCCGGCGGGCACAATTCGCCAATTGCTCGCCAGCGGCTACGCGAACGACACTTGGACAGGCCCCGGAATCGACAGCAGCGCGGCGGCATCGAACACCGGTCGTTACGCAATTGGATATGCCGACGGAAATGTCGATCAAGGCACATCAGCCGCAGCCAACCAGGTCTTGGTCGAATACACGCTAGCCGGCGACGCGAACCTCGACGGCACCGTGAACTTCGCCGACCTCCTCGTCGTCGCCCAAAACTTCAATCACACGGCCGACACTCACGGTAACCCCCTCGACTGGGCCGACGGCGACTTCAATTACGACGGACAAGTCAATTTCGCCGACCTGCTCCTGGTCGCCCAGAACTTCAACCAATCGCTCAGCGCCGGCCAGCTCGACCAACTCCCCGGATCATTCGCCGCCGCCTGGAATCTGGCGCTGGCGGATGTGCAGACGAGTGAAAGCAATAATATTCCCGAGCCGGCGACGTTCAGCCTGCTTGCAACCGGTGCCGCCAGTCTCCTGCTGCGGCGGCGGAGGTGGTTTGGCCACCGCGCAATCGTAGAGTAAGATTGCGCGATCAAACCAGGGAGAAATCGCAGTGCGAGATAAGCGAACAAAAGCCGATCCGCGCCGGCGGCTGGCGGTTGCCGTGGCGGCGACGCTGAGGGCGATTGCCGCCGCGCCTTTGCGCGCTCAAGTCAATTATTCTGGGTCGGTGCTTTATCCGGCGGCGGGCGGGACTTTTGTGGCGGATGGCCAGACTGTGGGTACAACCAGCGTGCCAGCCGGAACTGGTGCGGCGCTTTGGTCGGGACCCTCCGGTGCTTTGAGCAATCTGAATCCGGCTGGTTATACGGAATCGGCCGCCTACGGAACTAGCGCCGACGAGCAAGTCGGTGAAGGCATGGCCGACGACGGTACGTTTCACGCGCTCCTTTGGAGCGGGACGGCGGCGTCAGTCATCGACCTAACCCCTATGGCTGATCTAACCGGATTCGGTTCCAGAATGCACGCGGCAGCTACTGCGACCGATGGTGTACAACAGGTTGGTTATGCATACGTCCAGGGAACTAGCACGGGGTTCAGCGCGGCCCTCCTCTGGTCCGGCACTGCCGCCTCGGCGGTCGACCTCAACCCGACTGGATTCACAACCTCCGAAGCCCTGGGAATCAGCCGCTCGCAACAGGTCGGCGAGGGGGTAGGCCCGGGTTACAGTGGCGCACTCCTTTGGTCCGGCACGGCTGCGTCCGCTGTCGAACTCAACCCGGCCGGGTTCACCACCTCAGTGGCCCGCGCAATCAGCGGCTCCCAGCAGGTCGGCATAGGGACTCCGAACGGGTCGAGTAGCCAACACGCTCTCCTCTGGTTCGGCTCTGCCGCCTCGGCCGTCGACCTGAACCCGGTCGGGTCTTCCCTATCGCAAGCCGTAGGCACGAACGGTGTCGAGCAGGTTGGATATGGCACACCGATCGGCTCGGATAGCGTAGCCTTAGCCTGGTTCGGCAGCGCAATGTCCGCCGTCGATCTCCAGTCGCTGCTTCCCGCAGGCGGAGCGTGGACCGACTCCAATGCCACTTCCGTGGATGGCGCAGGCAATGTCTACGGCCTTGCCAACGGCACCGTGAATGGCGTGACCACCCAATACGCCGTCGAATGGTCCCCCATCCCCAATAACCTGACTTGGAACAACTCCACCGCAGCCGGCGACGGCAAAACCTGGGACGTAGACACGAATCAAAACTGGTCCAACGGCAGCCCCACGGTCTTCAACCTCTACGACAACGTCACCTTCAACGACGCCAACAACGGCAACTACAACGTCACCCTCAACACCCTCATCGCCGCCACCTCGGTCACCTTCGCCAACAACGCCGGCAATTACACCCTCTCCGGCTCCGGCGGCATCGGCGGCGCTGCCACCCTCAACATCACCGGCAGCGCGATGGTCACGATCAGCACCTCGAACAGCTATACCGGCCCGACGACCGTCACCGCCGGAAAACTGATCATTGCCGCCGCCGACGCTCTGCCGGCGGGGAACGCCGTGACCATCGGCAACGGCACATCGCCCGCGACAATGCAATTAGCCAACGGCATAGGCCAGGTATCGCTCTCGTCCTTGACGATCAACCCCGGCGGAGTACTGGATATTACAAACAACGCAGTTGCAATCAATTACACCCCCGGCAGCAGCCCGGCAGCGGCGATTCGCCAACTGCTCACGACCGGCTACGGCAACGACACCTGGACAGGGCCGGGGATCGACAGCAGCGCCGCCGCGTTGAATCCCGGGCGATTTGCGGTTGGTTATGCTGATGGAAATGTGGATCAAGGGACAGCGGCCGCGGCGAATCAGGCGCTCGTCGAGTACACCCTCGCCGGCGACGCGAATTTGGACGGCACAGTAAACTTCGCCGATCTGCTCGTCGTGGCGCAAAACTTCAATCACACGGCGGACACCCACGGCAACCCCATCGACTGGGCCGACGGCGACTTCAATTACGACGGACAAGTCAATTTCGCCGACTTGCTCCTGGTCGCCCAGAATTTCAATCAATCATTGAGCGGCGGCCAGATCGACCAACTCCCCAGTTCATTCGCCGCCGCGTGGAATCTCGCGCTTACCGACGTACAGGTAGCCGACACGAACAACGTCCCCGAACCCGCATCGGTCGCACTCCTCGCCCTCGCCGCCGCCGGACTCCTGCCAAGACGCCGCCGACGCTGACGCGGACTCTCTCCACCAGTTTATTAAACATTCATCAAACCCATTTCCTGCCCCAAAAACGGCCCTCAATCCTCAAAAACTGTTCCATTCTGTTCCAAACTGTTCCGCGCTCCCCCGTGTGACAAGGGATGACCGACCGGCGAGCGAGATTTTGACAAGGTGACAAGATGACAAGGTGACAGGCTGATAAAATAAGTTGAGTCTTGTCTTCTCACCCCCTCACCCCCTCACCTTGTCACCTTGTCATGATTTCCTCGGCTTGCGGTTTTCCCCCTCCAATTGGAGAATCAACGATTGTGACCACGACCCCTTCCGCCGATTCCATCGTCCACCGCAATCGGCAGGAGCAATTCATCCGCCACGTGGAGAAGCTCCTCGATGACGACCGCCTGCGCATCGACACCACGCGCGGCCGCCGCCCCGTCGCTGGCCTCATCCGCAATGTCACCCCGGCCGACCGAACCGTCGAGCTGACGCGCCTCCTCAGCGAGATGAACAAGCCCGACCGCGATCTGCGCAATCGCCTCCCGGCTGATTTGTCGCTGGATGTCGTCCTCTCGCGCCCAACCTGGTTCTTCTTTCGCAAAACCGTCGCGCGATTGAACGTCCTGTGCGTCTCGCCAACCAAGTCCCTGATCACCGGCGATACCCCGCAACCCCTCACCCGCGCCGAACTCGCCGAGGTTCTTCGCCAGATGCCCGCCGCCGCAGCGGGCGTCCCCAGCACGCTCGTAGTGATGTCCACCAGCGGCTTCGCCATCGAAGCCAATGAACTCGCCGCGCGTGGCGCCGACCGCACCGTGATCCTCGCCTCGCCCAACAGCGCCGGCGGTTGGAGCATAATCGGCCCGCCCGAAACCAAGGGCCTGGCCGACCTGTTCGATCCCGAAGCCGACGCCGAAAAACGCCGCCGCATCCGTCAGGCAATCGAGGAATCGCGCGTCGATCTTGGTGGCGCGGGGTTGGCCGCCGATCGCATCGCGGCTAAAACGCAGGTGCCGCAGACGGTTGTGGACGCCGAGCTAAAACTGTATGCCAAGGAAAACGCCGGACTGGCGGCCAAACGCCTGGACGGCAAAATGGTCCTTTTCCGCCAGGGGGCTTCCCAGGAGCCGGCGGGGATGGGAGCGATTGATATGCCTCTGATCGACCGGATGAAAACATTGTTCGCCCGCAAGGGCGAGACCGAAAAGAAGATCGCCTTCCTCGCCGAGCGCCGCGCCGCCCTCAGCCAGCAGCGCGACCGCGGCTACGAGGAGATGGGCGACCTCGAAGGCCGCGAAGCGGAGATGCGCCGCCAATTCAAGGAAGCCTCCGGCGAAATCACCAAGCGCCGCATCACCAGCCAGCTTCTCCAGCTCCGCAAGGACATCGAGCGCCGCCAGCAACTGCTCAGCGTCTTGAACCAGCAGATCAATGTCGTCGCCGTGCATCTGCACAATCTGGAACTGGTTCACCAGGGCAAGAGCGCCCAGCTTCCCGACAGCGAGGAGATGGCCCAGGACGCCGCCGCCGCCGAGGATGTGCTCGCCGAGCTTCAAGCCAGCGGCGAACTGGCCGCCACCGTCGGCGGCACCGTCTCCGGCGGCATGAGCGCCGAGGAGCAGGCCCTCTACGAGGAATTGGAACGCGGCCAACATCCCGACACCGCGGCGACAGCACCCGAAGCGTCTGAACCCTCCACTGATGCGCCCGTTGCGGAATCACCAGCCCCCCAGCGCACCGCGCAACCCCCGCAAAAGCGCGCCACCCCGGAGGCCGGATAATGGCCCTGATCGACAAACTTTTCTCCCACAAGAAAACCCTCTCCGAGCTCAACCGCACCGAGCTGCGCAAGGAGGAGCTTCTCATCGGCAAGCAGCGCGACCGCTTATTTAAGCGCATCGAGCAGCTTAGCACCGACAAACAGACAATTTTCAAACAAGGCGCGAGCCAAAAGTCCCCCGAGCTTCGCAAAGCCCTCGCCCAGGATTTTGAGCTGAAGACCCAGGAGCAACTGATGGCCGCCAGGGAACTGACCCTGCGCAGCAAGGAGCTCTTAACGGTCAGCCGCGTGCGTATGATCAAGGAAAACCAGGAGCGCGGCCGCGCCACCGGCCGGCTCAATCTCACCGACAAGGACGTCGCCAAGATCAGCGCCTGGATCGAGGACGAAGCCGTGACCCAGGACGTGTATCAGGACCGCCTCGATTCCATCTTGCAATTAGGTCAGCAAGCCGACAAGGACGCCCTGGGCCGCGCCGGCCTCACCCAGGCCGGCGAAGAACTCATGAACATCTGGAACGACCTGGACAAAGGCGCGGTCAAACCCGAGCAAGCCTTCGACCAGGCCGACCAAGCCATCCGCCGCAAAAACGCCGCGCTCGACAAGGAAAACTAAAAATGCGATTTAACCGCGAAGACGCGAAGAACGCGAAGAAAATGCAAAAGAAAAGATTCACCACAGAGGACGCAGAGGACACAGAGGAAATGCAAAATCAAATTCAATTTGAATTTTGATTTACCTCTGTATCCTATGTGTCCTCTAGCGAGGCGCAGCCGAGCGGGTGGTGAGACCGCATTTTTGTTTTGGTTTCTTCGCGTTCTTCGCGTCTTCGCGGTGAAAAAGTCTTTTTTGCTATCGAGGTTTACATGGGACTATTCAAATCCAAAGACGAGCGCCGCATTGAGCGCGAGATGAAAATTCGCGCCGGCATGCGCTCCATCGAGAAGGCCATTCGCGAGCAGGAAAAATTCTCCGACGACTTCATCAAGAACGCCCAGCACGCCAAGCGGATTGGCGACAACAATCAATATCTCTTCATCCGCTCGGCCCTGAAAAAAACCGCCGCGGTGAAGAAGATGCTCGAGCGGCAACTGCTGGCCATCAAGAACGCCAACCTCATCCAGAAGCAGGCCCAGGCCAGCCAGGATTTCGCCGAATCCATGGCCGTAATGGCCACCGAAATCGGCCGCATCTTCGGCGAAATGGACCTCACCAAAACCCAAGTCGAATGGGAACGCGCCGTCACCCAGGCCGGCAGCATGGAAGAGCGCATGGGCCTGTTCCTGGATGCCATGGAGCAATCCGCCGTCAGCGGCGCAACCAGCGGCGTCTCCGCCGGGGCGCGCGAAGAACTCGTCACCGACGAGGAAATCGACCGCATGATTTCCGCGGATGTGCTGGCGTCGGAAAAACGCGAACTGGGGCAGCTCGATCAATTGGAGAGCGAGATCGCCAAGGAATTGGGAACGGGAAAGCAGAAGGATTAATCGAGTATAATTTGGTCTGCCAAGGTTTATTGTGAAGACGCCGAGGATCAGGAAATGAGCAACGTCCAACGGCGCCGCCAGATCAAGAAAGCCATTGACGAACTTCCGCGCCAGCGGCTGGAATCACTGGCGGACTACATTGGCTTCCTTCGCCAACCCCCGCTCGCTCAACGCTTGAGGGAAGCCCAGAAGGCCATCGCCACGGGCAAGGGAGTCAACTGGCGCAAGGTGCGGTCGGATGTTTGAGGTTATCCTCTCCCCCGAGGCGGCTAAATTCTTTGCCCCCGCCGACCGGCCGCTCGCCAGGAAACTGGCGAAATGTCTGGCGCAGCTTGAGTTGGATCCCCGCAGGCATAACAACATCAAGCGCTTGTCCGGCGATTTGGCGGGATTGCTGAGGTATCGCGTTGTAGATTGGCGCGTGATGTATCGAATCGGTAGCGAAAGGCATCGGGTTTCTGTCCTTTCGATCGCCCATCGCAGCGAGGTTTACGAATAAAGCCCACCGCCCCCAACGACCGATAATATCAGCGATGCGACACTATTCCTTGCGATTGAACCTCGCGGCTATTCTCCTTTTATTCCTCGTTGCGGGCTCCAGCATCTCATCGGCGGGAATATCAGCGGCACACATCGCCGGCGACGCCGATGCTCCATCCAGCCTCGCCCGAAACGGAATTGAACGTACAAATAATTCACTCGACCTGGCCATCCAGGGGCCTGGATACCTTCGCATAGTGGCCGTGGACCCTCTCGGCGACGGAACGCTCTACACCCGAAAATGCTCGTTCACCATCAGCCAGGATGACGATTTGGTAGTTAACGTCGGTCGCGGCTATAAGCTATGCCCGCCGATCAAGATTCCGCTCGGAACGACGCCAGATCAAATCGGCGTCAGCCAAAACGGGACCATCACTCTCCCGTGGACGGACCATACGCGAGCGACGGTCGCGCAATTCCAATTGTGCACCTTTCCCCATCCCGACCGGCTCGAACTTGTCGGCGGATGCTTCTATCGAGAAACCAAGGCGTCAGGCCCGCCGCTCACGCAAAATCCCGGCGCTCCCAACGCGGGCTATCTTCTCCAGCACTTTCTGGAATTACTGCCTGCCCCAAAGCTAATCGACCCCGTAACCAGGTTCGGCTCTGTCCAGATTGACCTCTCCGAAGGCAATCTCAAGTACACCAACAATCCCCTCAACGTGGCGATTAAGGGCGCCGGATTCGTGCGCGTGATCACTCGAACGAACCAAGGCCAGACAATGGCCTACACCCGTCATGGTTTGCTTTCCATCAATAGCAACGACGATGGCTTGTTACTTGGCACTGCCGACGGCGATAACATCGTCCCGCCACTTAAGGTTCCCGTCGGTACAACTGCTGATCAAATCAAGATCAACCCGGATGGCATTGTTTATACCGTCCAGCCGCTCACCAACTGCCAGTTGACAATTGGACAAATCCAGTTGTGGGCCTTTTCCAAGCCGGAACTGCTGAAACCCATCGGCAACGGCCTCTATCAACCGACCGACGCATCCGGCCCGGCAACGCCGAATGATCCAACGGCCGACTGTGCATCTAAGCTTCTACAAAACTATCTGGAACTGCCGCCGACCCGGCTTCCCGCTGATTTGAAATGATCGCGTATCCGAACGATCAATACGGATGCCGGCCCAACCCCTTAACGAGCTTGTCACCGCTGTACCCCTTCACCTTGTCACCGTGTCACCTTGCCATCGCCCCCTCGGCGTTTCAATCGCATTTCCGGACCCCTATAAAAAACCTAACTTTTCCCTT
>JBEKYH010000214.1:0-8123 GCA_049511115.1 Tepidisphaeraceae bacterium
TTTGTGGAGGCGTGGATTAGCCGGGTAATTTGCGGGGGCTTCATTCCCGCCCTATGGGCGAGTTTTTGTTGCGTCACTCCGTTGCCGGACAGCTTTCGCACGATAATGTCCGGTAAGCACAAGAAAAGGGGACACACAAATGTCCCCTTTTCTTGCCGTCCCCTTTTCTTGCCGCCATTTACTGTAATTGTACGGTTTCGGATGTGGTCGCGCCGCTAAAAGCGACTTGTCCTTTTCGACCCTCTTTTAAGGTGCACCAAGAACTCCTGTTGAATCGCCGCGAGGCGTTCAGGCGGAATTTCGACCTGCGGCCGTGGTTCTAGAAATTGAAGCGTCATAGTCGCTTGCTGCCGCACGTCAGCGTCTGCATCGTTCGTCAACGGGGTCAGATATTGCGCCAGGTGCGGTCCCTTATTTGGGTCCTCGCGCAAGGCCCCCACCGCTGCCCTACGTACTTCGGCGTTTGCGTGATTCAGTCGTTTGACAAGCTCCTCCGTCGGATTCGATGCCCGCTGCGCGAACACGACCGCCCCAAGAAAGCGGACGGACGACCTTTGATGTGCTTCAACCTTGGATTGATCGAAATTTGGGCCGACTTGTGGAATGGTTAAGGGAGCTTCATCAAGGAGGCGCAGCCCGATTGCCGGGAGTCGTTCATCCCTCAGCTCTTCGAGGATATGGACCGCATGTTCCGTATCAAAGAGGTTTTGCGGCGTTTGCAATAAAAGAACCATCGCGTCGGCAGTTCGAGCGTCGGCCACGTACGGCGAGAGAAAATAAAGCGCGCTGACCGCGACACCTGTCATCGCAGCGTCACTGAGAGCATCAAGCAGCGGTTCAATCGCGCGCGAATCGCCGTAACTGCCGAGCATGGCCGCCGCCGCTGAGCGCACATCTATTTCCAAATCCGACCGCAGAATTCTGGTCAGGGGTTCGACAATCTCCGGATGTTCATCTTGGGGATTGTGCGGCCGAAACTCACGCAAGAGATGGTTTGCCGCCTTCAGTCGCATCGTTCTCGCCGGTGACTCCAATTGGGCGATAAGCTCAGGGACGGTGAGTCGCCGAGACTTGGCACGTCCTCGTCCGTGCGCTGGAGCCGCGTGTCGTGGTTGGCTCGGCGCGTATTCACCCTGATATGGACCGAGTAACTGTCGCGACTTGCCGTCGCTGGAAAAAAGCTCGTGTTCCGCTCGCATCAGCAATTCAAATGACGGAAACCTCTCGGCACCTGGAATCCAGTTTGCAAATCGCCACGCCTCCCATTCTCCGTCCGTGGCGACAACCAATGGGTTGAGGACATAGATCATCGAGTCCCCGGGAATCGGATCGGCGATGACAATTGATCCGCGGAAGTGTTCGCGATCATAAATCGGGCGGCCGTCGTACGAAAAATATTCCTCGGGAGGATAGTTCGCGATGGAATCGCCGCTCTCCTCGGGTGAACAAACATCGAACAGTTCTGGGGCGTCGGATTGCAGCCAATCGACCCTTGACGCGGGGCGGATTCTCTCGATGAACATCGACGTGCGCAACCAACCATTTGTCGTAAGAAGGAAACTCCGATACGACGGAGGCAATTGGTAACCAAGCCGCTTTTCTAACTGAAGGATTTGTTTGTCGGTTGCCGGCGAGAATCCGAGCCATTTGCGTTTTCGTACCTGAGCCGGGAAATGCTCATCGGAAGCGAGCCATTCGTCACTCCAGCGCTGCAAAAACTGTCGCCATTCAGAAGTCGTCATCGCCAGCGAGTCCATGCAATTCTGGGGCACCGCCGGTTTTAGCGCGGTGGCCGCCATACTTCAATTATTGTAAACTTCCAAAGAGATTCTGGTAAGCGTGAATTGCGGATGGGGGGAGAGGGGCTATGTCGACGCTTTAACGCACCGAGTAGTTGTTAGATTTCGTGGACGGCCTTGTGCCATAGGCGGGTTTATCATCTATAATGCAACTATGGATGGCCCTGACCATCAGGAGAGTTCGCTGCACGCGCTGGGAACGACCGCGGACAGTTCCGAGTCGCGGCTGAGCCGGATCTTTTCGGCGCAGCCGAATAAGTCGGCCGTTCTGGCCGGCTCGCTGGCGTTCCTGGCGGTGATTGCGTACCTGGATTGGCTGACCAGCCCGGAGATTCACCTGCCGCTTTTGTACATCCTGCCCGGCGCGGCGGTGACCTGGTACGTGAGCCGCCGGGCGGGGTATGCCGTTTCCTTCCTGTGCGCCTTTATGCAGCTTGCCGCCGAGGTCTTTCGGACGGATGTCTATACGCATCCGAGCCGGGCGTACTGGAACACGCTCTCGCGGATCATCTTTTTTACGCTGCTGGTCACGCTGCTTTCCGCCATGAAGCAACTGAGCACCCGATTGGCCGCGATGGTGAGCGAGCGAACCGACGCGATGCGGCGACTGGCTTCGCAGCTTTCCGACGCGGAGGATTCGGAGCGGCGGCACCTGGCCAATGACATCCACGACAGCCTGAGCCAGACGCTGTCGCTGCTGAAGCTGAGTCTTTCGGCGGCGCTGGCGGAACAGTCCTGCGACGCGGCGGCGCGGCAGCGCATCACCGGCGCGCTCGACACGGTGGGCGAATTAATCCAGAAGACGCGAACGCTGATGTTCGATTTGTATCCGGCCATGCTCGATCATCTGGGGCTGTGCCAGACGCTGCGGCATTACAGCGAGGAATTTGCCCGCCACAGCGGCATTGAGGTGACGGTGAGCGAGGAGGGGCATTTGCAGACGACCAGCCGCACGATGGTGAATTATCTGTTTCGCTCGGCCAAGGAGTTGGTGAACAACGCGGCCAAGCACGGCGGGGCGAAGGAAATCGTGGTGTCGCTGCGGTGGATGCCGGGCGTGTTGCGATTGGTGGTGGACGATGATGGGGCGGGCTTTGATCCGATGCAGACATTTACTCCGGACATATCGAAGGGCCTGGGTTTGGCGGCCATTCATGAGCGGCTGCGATCGCTCGGCGGCAGCGTGAGAATTGAATCCAGCCCGGGCAAGGGGACGCGCGTCGTTCTGGAAGCGCCATTGGCGCTGCGGGAGGCGGCGGCATGAACCCCAGAATTGTCGTCGTGGAAGATCATGCATTGGTGCGATCGGGGATTCGATCTCTGCTGGAGGAGTCGTCGCAGGTCACGGTGGTGGGCGAAGCTCCGGACGGACGGCGCGCGCTGGAGTTATGCGATGAGCTTTCGCCGGACATGGTGCTGACGGATATTGAGATGCGCGAGTTGAACGGCATCGAGACGACGCGGCAGATTCACGCGGCGCATCCGGAGATTAAGGTGATCGTGGTTTCGATGTACAGCGAAGGGCAATACGTCCGCGAGGCGCTGCGGGCGGGGGCGTCGGGGTATGTCCTGAAACATGACGCGTTCACGGAATTGCTGACGGCGATACGGGCCGTGGCGGCGGGGAAGCGATACCTGAGCGCGCAGTTGTCGGATCTGGTGCTGGATGACTATGCGCGGCGCGGCGACGGGACTCAGCCGGCCAATGCGCTGGATAAGCTGTCGGCGCGAGAGAGGGAGATTCTGCAACTGGTGGCCGAAGGGCATTCGAGTCCGCAGATCGCGGCGACGCTGCACATCAGCATCCGCACCGTGGACGCGCACCGGGCCAGCGTGATGCAGAAGCTGTCGATGCACTCGATAGCGAGCCTGACGAAATTCGCTATTGCCAACGGGCTGACGTCACTTCACTAACCTCGGTGACTACACCCCCTAAGTAGAAGTACCTATCAAATACTTGCCAGCGACGAAGTTAGGTAGAAATACTTACCCGCGACTTGCTTATTTGGCAATACCGATTCGGTGAACTCCACAATTGTTTGGGGCGCAGGACATAGTAGGTTTGCGTTGTCATTTCACGGATTCATGTAAGGCCCGAACCAGGAGCATTCGTATGGCAACGGGAACAGTCAAATGGTTTGATCGGAAGAAGGGTTTTGGTTTCATCCTCAACGAGGAAGGCCAGGACGTTTTCGCCCACTACACGGTCATCGAGGGGGAAGGGTTTCGCTATTTGAAAGAAGGCGAGATCGTCACCTACGAGCCGGCCAAAGGCGTCAATGGGCTGCACGCCGCGAAGGTGACCCGCCCGGCCGAGAAGCGGCCGGTTCGCATCGCCCATCCGTCGCCGGTGGCGACGGCGTCGATCGCATAGAAGAGAGAACCGCCGAATCAGATTGCCGCGCTTTGGCACAGGTATAAGGGCAGATTCCGCGCGTCGCGCCAGCGCTGGACGGGGTCGGTCTGGCGTCTTGGGTCGGCCGGGGTCTGTCTAAAGGAAAGCAATATGCGCAATAGTTGGATTGTAGTCGCAGATGCCGCAAAGGCGCGGCTCTTCTTCAAGACCGAGGAGAACGACCATCCGGTGTTGCTGCGGGAGTTCAACAACATCGCCGGGCACGCATGGGAGCACATGTTTGTCATGCATGCCAACGGCGAACAGCCTGTTGACGACGGGATGTGCAACCGGGGAGTGCGATTGGGTTTTGATGAGCCGGATATGCTCATCACGCGGCACTTTGCGGGTGATTTGTGCGATATGCTGGAAAAGGCGGCCGACAACGGCGCTTTTGACCGACTCGTGCTGGTGGCTCCGAAGTCGTTTTTGGAGATTCTGCGTAAGGAAATTGGCCCTTCAGCGCGGAAACTGCTGACGGCTACGCTGCCCAAAATCCTGATTGAAGTGTCGGGTCCCAGCCTGGAAAATCATTTGTGTCTGGCGGGGATTTGAAGCGTGAGCGCTTTTGGCGCGGCGCAAACAGAATTGCAGGTCAGATGATTATGCAAGCTACTCGAACCGTCATCGCAGGCATCGGCGACATCCGTATGGGTGATGACGGATTTGGGTCGCAGGTTGCGCGGCACATGATCGAAGAGATTGTCCTGCCAGGCGTGGGAGTTGTGGATTTTGGCTTGCGCGGTCGGGACCTGGCCTATTGTCTCCTGGAGGAGTTTGACCTGGTGGTCCTGGTTGAAGCGTTTGCGCGCGGGGAGACGCCGGGCACCTTGCGCGTGATGGAGCCTGACCTGTTGTCGTTGGAGGCGTCGTCAGCGGGCGAGGAGGCGAATGACGCCAACGCCATGCGATCGGAACGAATATTGCGCGAGGCGGCGTCGATGGGGGCGAAATTCGGTCGGGTGGTCATTATTGGGTGCGAGCCGACGCCGGCGAACGCCGAATCTGAAATGGAAACGGAGTTGAGTCAGCCTGTCCGCGAGGCGGTCGGGGAAGCCATCGGCGTGATTGAATCGTGCGTCAGCGGCGAGGGTCTGGCGGTCGCCGCGAGGTAGAGAGGGTGCCTGGGGTGTCCGGCCTTGGTTTTGCCCAGGCAGTGGAGACGGGAGAGTTTTCCCAGCACATGTCGGTCGCGATTTAGATGGGCGCCGTGGATTCCCCAGGCGGCGATCGTCAGGTCGGCCTGTTTTTGCAATTGAGCGAGCCAGAAGTTGTTGCGCGGGCCGATCGGGTCGGCGGCTCGGCGCAAGTCGGCCGGCTTGGTCGCGCGATAGGCGAACAGATTTGCCACTATCAGCGAGCCAAATCCCCAGTCCGCGGCGAAGCGAATGCAGCGGCGGATGGTCGGGTCGTCATGTTTGGCGTCGGCCGTTGAGGGGTTGAGGCCGATGAAGAGGACGGTCTGGCCGGCGGCGTCCCAGGTGCGGCGCAGGACGTAGCGGTAGCGGCGGCAGGGGGAGAAGGTGGCGGAGGAGAGCATATTGTTTAGACAATTCTATCGGCCCTCGGCAAATCCGCATCTGAGCGGCGCCGCGAACGAGGATTACTGCCCATTGTCCTGACGATTGATTCGCACTACAATGTAAATACAATGGGGATCAATGGACGATATCCGCTTTGAGTGGGACGCCGACAAGGAAAAGGCGAATCGACGCAAACATGGCGTTTCGTTTGAAGAGGCGAAGACGGTCTTCGTCGATCCTAATGCGAAGCTGATTAACGATCCGGATCACTCCGACGATGAGGACCGATTTATTCTGCTAGGGCTTGGCCGCAAGTTGCGCTTGCTGGTGGTCTGCCATACCTATCGCGGCAGTGAAGAGGTCATTCGTATTATCTCGGCACGAAGAGCCAACAAGAGCGAGCAGTCGCAATACGACGGATAGAACATGAGATCGAACTACGATTTTTCAAATGCGCGCAAGAATCCCTACGCCGCCAAGCTGAAGAAGCAGGTGACCATCCGTCTGGACACGGCCACCATTCAGTATTTCAGGGGACTTGCGGAGAAAACGGGCCTGTCATACCAGACGTTGATCAATCTCTATTTGCGGGATTGCGCCGAGGGGCAACGAAAACTGAAATGGGCCTGATGGGACTTGCGCCGCAGGCTGCTACGGCTCCACGTCGGCCTGCTCGGTGGGCTTGTCGAGCGATGCGCCCAGGAAATCCACGATCTGATCGACGCGGGCGGAGGGTAGGTCGCTTTCGGCGTCGGCGGACCAGCGCATCAGGAGCGTGGGACGGGCGGCGAGGACGGCGCCGTAGCGGTCCATGTCTAGGTCGCTGACGGTCAGGCCGTAGCCGATCTGGAAAGCGAGGCGGCAGAGGGGATTCAGGACTCGTAGCCCGGAATAGGTATTGTTGATGTGGGCGTCGAAGGCTTCGTTGCCATTGGGGGCGGGGGCGTCGAGGACCAGGGCGGCGAGGCTCGGGTCGTGATCGGCGGCGAGGATGGCGGCGTTGGCGCCGGAGCCGACGCCGACGATGGCGATGCGCGAGGAGTCCACGAAGGGGCGGCGGCGGAGCAACTGCACGGCGGCCTTGATGTCCAGTGCCTCGTTGATGCCGAAGGTCTGGCCGGCGGAATCGAGCGTGCCGCCGCCGCGCATGGCAATGGCCATGACGACATATCCCTTATCATGCAGAGGGCGGAAGAGGGGCAGAACCTGCTGGCGGGTCATGCCAAAGCCATGGGCGAGGATGACGGCGGGCCAGCGGTGCTTCAATACTTTTTCGCCTTCGTTGATGACCTGCTCGGCGTCGAGGGCCGGGGCGAGCCAGGCTTCGATGCGGACGTGGTCGTCGGCCATCAGCGTCAGCGGCTCATAATAAACGCCCTGGGTGAGCGGATCGGGTACAAATTGCGGCGAGCTGGGATGGGTCTGGAGATAGACCATGGCGGCGGCGGAGAGAATGGCCACCGCGGGCAGAAGCGCCAGGCGATAGAGCAGGCCGCGGATGAATCGCTCGAGGCGCGAGCCTTCGTAGACGGCAAAGTTGCCGCGACGGGAGAATGGATTGCGCAGGAGGGCGCGGCCGAAGCCGGAGAGAAAACGGGGATCTACGGCTTCGACTTCGTCGTCGTCCGGCCGCGAGGGCGGTGTGACGCGCCCGGGTTGTAGAGAAGGACGTTGCATCTTTTGTGCCGGAGGTTGTTGCGATTCGCGGCCGGTTAATTGAAACATACGATCCATTCTTCCGCTTTGCCCCCAATTACCGCCGAATTGCGGTGTTATGGGACGGGAGCGTCGGCGGGATACAAATAACCTATGGAAAAATCGGCAGAATCTGCCGGGGAGTGAAGGTGATGACCGTCCTGGAAAGACTTTTGCGGCATGATGCCTGGACGACGAGATCCCTGCTGTTGCTTTGCAGGGAGCTCACGGACGCGGAATTGGACCGGGAGTTTGATATCGGACATCGGTCGCTGCGGCGGACATTCCGGCACATGGTTGCGAATATGGAGTGTTGGTGCGATTTGATGACGGGAAAGCCACAGCGATTAAAGCAGCCGGGCGGGGAATTGCCAAGAAACGTCGCTGGAATGGTGCAGCGGTTGGATTTGGTTGGCGAGGAATTGCTTTTGCTGGGGACGAGTGTGGTGGCCGAGGGGCGCGAGGATGATTTCTTTGTTGATTATCTGGACGAGCCGCCGACGCAAAAGCCATTGGGGGCCGGGCTGGTTCACGTTGCTACGCATGGGATGCACCATCGCGCGCAATGCCTGTATCTGATGCGGTTATTGGGCGTTAAGGGTCTTATTGAAGGCGACGCGATTAGGTGGGAGCAAGCTTACCTGGGTCTGCAAAGCTGGCCAATTGCGCGATAGAGCGGTCAGCAAGCCTAATGTGTAGCCATGAGCAAGC
>JBEKYH010000215.1:0-8081 GCA_049511115.1 Tepidisphaeraceae bacterium
CGCCTTGGGCGGCCATTGGATCGGAGAGATCGTGATCGCCCTTGCAGGTGCCGGCGTAGGTCCAATGAGCGCCGTCGGGCGAGGTGGCGATGCCGATGGCTGAGCCATGCACCCAATCGACGCCATTGGGATTGGGGAGGGTGGCGCGGCGCTGGGTGTAGTACATGAACCAGAGCGATTTGACGGGGTTCCAGATGACGAACGGATCGGAAGCGCCGTGCCAGACGGGGTCGTCGAACAACGGCGCGGGGGCGTGGGCGATGTCGATGGGGGCGGCATCAGACGGTGCGGTGGTCTGCGCCCGCAGGGGAGCGGCGACCAGGAACAGCAGTGGAAGTATAAACCGAATAGGAATGGTTTTGCCTCGCATCGAACGGTCCTCCGCAGGATTGGCAAACTCTAAACGATTCGTGACTCTCGTCCAAGAGCGATGCCATTCTGGTACGCGAGGGGATGAATGAACGCAGAGCACGGAAAACTGAGGTAGGAAAGAGGAGGAGTTTCCGGATTTGCCGTCAGCGTCTTTGCTTTCTCGGCGTCTGTGAGTCTCGGCGTTCATTCCGCCCCCCGAGCAACGCAAACGCCCTAATAATTGGGGAATCGCAGCGGCTTTGGGCTATAATCCGCCAATGCACGTCGTCATCTTCGAGGGGAATCGCTGGCCGAGTTTCGCGCCGCTCTCGCTGAGCCGGCCGGTGTTCATGCTGCGGTGCGGGCTTTCGACGTTGCTCGACCAGCAGATTCGCCGGCTTAATCCTACGCGGCTCACTTTGTGGGTTCGGCCGACGCTGGTCGAGTATTGCCGGCGGCAGGTGATTCCCAATTTAAATGTGCCAACGGCGGTGAACGAGCCGCTGGATGATGAGCCGGCGTTGTTGTGCAGCGGGCGCAGCATTCATCTTCAGGATTACCAGCATCCCACGGAACCGTGCGTTGTCCTGGATGAAGGCCACATCGTCCGGCAGGCATTGGTCCACGCACCAGGCCTGACCAATGAAGATTGCCTGCGGCGCACGCCGAGCTGGCTGCGTCTCATCGACTTGCCGCACGCTACGCCGCAAAGCCGCCTGCCGCAATATGTGTGGGATTTGACGGCGTGGAACAGCGAGGCCATCGTGGCCGACGCGCGCGATCTGCTCGACACGGCCGCCGACCATCCAGCGGGGCCGTATCATCTCGTGAAGGCCGAGGACGTGCATCTGGCTTCCAGCGTGAGCCTCCAACCAGGCGCGGTTCTCGACGCTTCGGGCGGGCCAGTGGTGATTGATGCCGGCGCGACGATCGGCGCCAACAGCGTTTTACAAGGCCCCTGCCATATCGGGGCCGGCGCTACGATTACCGCCCTCACTTCCATCCGTCCCGGCGTGAGCATCGGCCCGGGTTGCAAGATCGGCGGCGAAGTTTCCGCGTCCATCATCCTGGGCAATTCCAACAAGGCCCACTTTGGTTATCTCGGCGACAGCTACGTCGGCGAATGGGTGAATCTGGGCGCCGGCACCACCACGAGCAATCTCAAAAACACCTACGGCCACGTCACCGTGCGCATCGGCCAGCGGCAGATCAAAACCGACCGGCGCTTCCTCGGCTCGGTCATCGGCGACCACACCAAGACCGCCATCGGCACGCGCCTCATGACCGGCAGCTACATCGGCTATTGCTGCCTCCTGGCCGGGTCGGAACTGCCGCCGAAGTATTTGCCGAGCTTTTCGTTCTGGACGGATGAGGGGCGGGAGCATTACCGGATGGAAAAGGCCCGCGAGGTGATGACGCAGGTCTTTAACCGGCGCGGGAGGAACTGGACGGAGGAGGATCAGGCGATGCTGGAGTATGCCGCGGCGACGGCGGAGGATGTGGAGGGGGAGTAGGGACTTCCTAAGGCAGACGGAACCAATTCGCTGTGACTTGCTTTGCGTCCGCCGGCTTCAGTGAAAACTCCTTACAAGGAACACTGCGATGCAAAAGCGAACGACCTGCCTCAAGCTCCTGTTCATTCTTACCGCGACCACTGCAACCCTGGGCCTACTGGGACCGTTAAGTGCCGTCGCGCAGCCAAAGCTTGGACCAGAGGAATCCGCCTCCAAACTTCAACTCACGGTGAATCGTATCGGCGACGGGGTCATTGGAGTGACGTTTGAGAACGGCGACAACGCTGGTGTGCTGCTTAACCTCGGCAGCATGTTTGCAAGTGGGCGGGTTTTGATCCCCGACCGGCTGCACGTGATTGTTACTAAAGCGTCCGGCAGCTCGCGCCAGTTTCAATGGGACGGGGACACGATCGCACGCGAAATGTCTCCCGCGGATTACGCCCGAAGGGACGAGTTTATTGTTCCGCTGATGCCGACGGCGCAATACAACATAATTCCGCCGCTGCAGGGACCGATCGTAAGCGTTAACCGAAGGGGACCTGTCGCCGCCAATGGCGAGGAAGTTGTCACGCCGGGCGATAAAGTTCAAGCCACCTACGACGGACCCGCGCCTTCGCGCACCTATCAGTTTACGGAATCGCGAGAAAAGCCGGCGTTTCCGATGTGGACAAAGACGGTTGAATCGGCGCCGCTGGCATACAGCGACCATGTTCCGGAATCGACGCCCCTCGATTCTTTGGATCTCGTCAGCGGACTTCAGGTTGTCCTGGATCGCGCCGCCGATGGAGTTTTGATTGTCACTTTTCAGAATGACAACGCTGCGCAGGTCCTCAACCTTGGAATTATCACGGGCCGAGAGTGGGTTCCAAATAGACTTCATTTCATTGTCACCGGAGTTTCCGGTGAAACGGGCCAATTAACCTTCAAAGATGGCGGTGGTGTCGGCGGCAGGATTGACGATTTCCTCGTTCCGCTAATGCCGGCGGGGAAATACACCGTCACCCTCCCACTCAGCGGCCTTATTTTCAGGGCATCCAACGGAACGTTTCTCCGAGGGGAGAATGCCTTGATCGCCGGTGACAAAGTACAAGCCGTCTACGAAGGAGAGGCGACCTTCCGCGCCAACGCAGGCGGACTATGGAACAATCCGGGCTTGCCGATTTGGGATGGCCGGATTGAATCCTCTCCGCTTTTGATCACGCCCCGCGACTGGGTACAAGAAATGGAACGGTGAGGGTGGGGAGATCGCAGTTGCCGTCGGTAACTCAAATGGGAAATCCCAAAATGCCGTTCTCGATGCGAAATCGCATTGTGGTGTCCGCCGCGGTCGTCGCCTTCGTTGTGCTCTTAAACATGCACTGCGCCCTGGCCCAAACTACGCAGCCTTCGACACAACCGGCCACTCAGCCGACCGCTGCCGAAGGTGAGCACGCGGAGAAGGTTCTGGTTTTTATCGGCACGTTCCGAAAAGATGACGGATCGATTGTTGGTTTCGTGGAAAACCTTGAAACCAAAAGCATCGACACCGTGCACGTGGGTGACAAGATTGCGCGCGGGAGGATCTCCAGCATCACCTTGGAAAAGTTGGAATATCAGGTCGGCGACGACAAGTCTGAATTAACCATAGGTCAGAACCTGGCCGGCCAGACCGTATCCCGCCCAAACCCACCGCGCCCATTGAGGCAACCTGCCACGGGGCCTGGGCCGTCGTTGTAATGGCGATCCACGATTTCATCCTTAATCCGTGTATGGCAGAATCGCCCTATATGGGTTGAGCAACGATTGAAGGTGGCGGAGGCGGACTATCAACAACGGTAAGCGGAGAAATGAAATGAAAAAGAAAACCTCTGACGAAACAGCAACTGCCGACAGCGGCAACGTATTCTCTGATTTGGGATTTGGGCCGCGGCAAGCGACTGAACTGAAAGTGAAAGCCCAGCTTGCCTTGCGGATTCACGACCGGATCAAGGAACTTGGCCTGATCCAGACCAAAGCCGCCGCGCAGCTTGGGGTGAGCCAGCCGGATGTGTCGAAGTTGATGAACGGCCGCCATACCCGATTTTCCGTTGACAAGCTTATGGCCCTGCTCAACGCACTTGAGGTGGACATCGACATCGTGGTCCGGCCCAGGCATCACGGCCGGACAATTCGCCCTGGCGTGATGCGCGTGATGGAGGCCGTCGCGTGAGGTGCGGAAATCGGACCGATTTATGTGGGTTGCGCGGCTTACGAGGACCCCTGCCAACTCAAAAAAGGGATAGTTGCTCACACTCCCGCGCCGGCCTTTGAAACGCTGCCGAGGATAGCTTGGGAAACGGCCCCACCAACCCCGATTTTCGCCGGGCCAAGTCAAAGACCGAATCAAACTGCTCACCCCAAACCCCGCCGGCGCGCATGCGGGCACCGAAGTCGGAGTTGTTGAGTTTTCCGTCGCGCATGGCGCGGATGCGGTTGAGGATTTTCTCCTTGCGTTGCGGGAAGACTCGCCCGAGCCAATCGGAGAATAACTCGGCCACCGCCAGCGGCAGGCGAATTGGAACGTAACTGGCGAAGGTCGCGCCGGCCTGGGCGGCGGCTTCGAGAATCGAAAAGATTTCGTGGTCGTTCAGGCCGGGGATGATCGGGGCCATCATCACGCCGACGGGAACGCCGGCGGATGCGAGGGCGGAGATGGCCTCCAATCGCCGGCGCGGGGAACTGGCGCGCGGTTCCATTTTGGCGGCGAGATCGTTATCCAGCGTGGTAATTGAGAGGCAGACCGCCGCGGCGCGGTGCTTGGCGAGATCGCCCAAGAGATCCGCATCGCGTTTGACCAGGGCGCTTTTGGTGACGATGCCGACGGGATTGCGGAACTCAGCCAGGATTTCCAGGCATTGCCGCGTGAGGCGAAGCGATCGTTCGGCGGGCTGATAAGGATCGGTCACCCCGCTCATCGAGATATATTTGGGAGTCCATTTGGGAGAGGAAAGCTCCTCGCGCAGCAACCGGGGCAAATCGCGCTTGACCATGATTTTGGTTTCAAAGTCCAGGCCGGCGGAGAAGCCCAGAAGCTCGTGAAACGGCCGGGCGTAGCAGTAAATGCAGCCATGCTCGCAGCCGCGGTAGGGGTTGATGCTGGCTTCAAAGCCGATGTCGGGGCTGTCGTTGGTGGCGATGGCCACGCGCGTGGAATCGACGAAGAAGGTGGTGGCCGGCGCGGGGGAGTCATCCGCGGGAGCGTCGGGGTCGGGAATGACGCTCAGTTTCACAAACCGATTGGTCGGATTGCCGGCGGCGCCACGACCTTGAAAGCCTTCCTTAACCATAAAGCCCGCACATTTTACCTAACATAATCCAAACTAATCAAGTTTTAATTCAGATTGAACTTGCCAACTTAGTTTCCCAAGCATATGGTTAGCCCATGCAACAGTTGCGGGAAACAATTGAAAACGGAGCGGCGCGGGATTGTGCGCGAGAGGTCTTGGATTCGGTGCCGCCGGTGATCTGGTTTATCCGGCGCGAGATGCGGGTCTTCCGTAAAGGCTTGTCATTGCCGCAGTTCAGAACGCTTTCGCTGGTGCATCGCCAGCCCACGGCGAGCCTATCGGCAGTCGCGGATCATCTGGCCGCGAGCCTTCCCACCGCATCGCGCCTTGTCCAAGGCCTGGTGCAGCAGGGACTGCTCAAGCGCGAAGGATGCCCCGGCGACCGGCGGCAGTTGTCGCTGGCCATTACCGAGCGCGGCGAGTCGGTCCTGCAAACCGCCTGGGAGGGAACGCAAGGGCGGCTGGCCGAGCAATTTGAAAAGCTGGACCCAACTGACCGGCGGGCGGTTACCGAAGCCATGGCCGTCCTCAAGAACATTTTCGGCGCCCTGGGGCTGCCGGATTCTCCGCGGTCGGCCGCGAAAGATCGAACCGTTCCGAACGAACGTCCGTCGCTGGTTCCCTCTCCATTACGAACTGAAGTTGTTCAACTGAGCTGAGAGCGACTATGTGGATTGTCCGTCTAGCGCTACGCCGTCCCTACACCTTCGTCGTCGCCGCCATGCTGGTGATGATCCTGGGGGCGGTCATGATCCTGCAGATGCCGACGGATATCTTTCCGGCGGTCAACATTCCCGTCATCGCGGTCGCGTTCAATTACACCGGCATGTCGCCCAACGACATGGACAAGTACATCGTCGCGCCATACGGCCGGTTGCTGACGACGACCGTGAGCGACATCGACCATTTTGAAAGCCAATCGCTCTATGGCATCGGCATCATCAAAATTTATTTCCATGAGAGCGCCAAGATCGAAGAAGCGACGGCGCAGGTGACGGCCATCTCGCAGACCGCCATCCGCCAGTTCCCGACGGGCACGCAGCCGCCGCTGATTATTCGCTACGACGCCTCGGACGTGCCGATTTTGCAGCTCTCGCTCAGCAGCGACACGATGCCCGAGCAGACGCTCTTTGACCAGGCCGTCAATCAGTTGCGGCCGCGACTGGTGTCGATTGAGGGCGTGCAGATACCCTATCCCTACGGCGGCAAGCAGCGCCAGATGATGGTGGACCTGGACCCGGACAAACTGGCGTCGTACGGAATTTCGCCGGGCGATATATCAACGGCCGTCAACAATCAAAACGTGATCCTGCCCGCGGGGATTTCGAAGATCGGCACGCAGGAGGATCAAGTCCACCTCAACAGCAGCCCGGACCAGATCACGCAACTGAACGACATTCCGGTGAAGACCGTGAACGACGCGCCGGTCTATTTGCGCGACGTGGCCCATGTGCGCGATGGATTTTTGATCCAAACCAACGTCGTTGACGCCAACGGCAAGCGCGGCGTGCTGCTGTCGATCCTGAAATCGGGCGGTGCGTCGACGATCAGGGTGGTGGACGCCATCAAGGCTGCTCTCCCGCAGGTTAAGGAGGCGCTGCCTAAGGAATTGAAGATCGCGCCGATGTTTGATCAGTCGCTGTTCGTGCGCGCGGCCGTCGAAGGCGTGGTGCGCGAGGCGGCCATCGCGGCGGGTTTGACCGCCATGATGATCCTGATTTTCCTGGGAAGCTGGCGCAGCACGGTCGTGGTGATGGTTTCCATTCCGCTGTCGATTCTGGTCTCGATCATCTGCCTGGCGGCGCTGGGGCAGACGCTGAACGTCATGACCCTGGGCGGCATGGCGCTGGCGGTGGGGATTCTCGTGGACGACGCCACGGTGGAAATCGAAAACATTCACCGCAATCTGCATCAGCACAAGCGCCTGGTGACGGCGATTCTCGACGGAGCGTCGCAGATTGCCATTCCCGCCTTCGTGTCGACGCTGTGCATCTGCATCGTGTTTGTGCCGGTGGTGTTTATCAGCGGCGCGGCCAAGTACCTGTTTACGCCATTGGCGATGGCCGTCGTCTTCGCCATGCTGACCAGTTACCTCCTGAGCCGGACGCTGGTGCCGACGATGGTGCGCTACCTGCTGGTGTCGGAGATTCAGATGTACGGCGGCGTGCCGGATGAGCCGGAAGCGGATCAAACCTCGCCGATGGATCCACGGAAGAAGGGACAGATTCAGCTCATCGCCACATTGGCGGCGGTGGTTCTAGCAGCAATGTTCGCAGTCACCCTTGGCGTTCTTGCGTCGCCCATGGGGCAGCAATTCCCCTGGGCGCACGATCATATTTTGGCCGTCGGCCAGTGGATTTCTGCTAACCGCTGGGATGTGGCGCAATGGGTGGCGGGGCTGGGAATTATCCTCGTTGCGATCTGGCTCATCAGCAAACTGAATCTGTTGTGGCGATTCCACCATGCGTTCGACAAGCAATTTGAGAAGGTGCGCCTGCGGTACGGCGGAATGCTGGATTGGGCGCTGGATCATCGAACGTCGGTTGTGACGGCATTCGTTCTGTTGACGGTCGTTTCGTGCATATTGTTCCTGGCGATATTCCCAGTGGGGACGGACTTCTTCCCGCAGGTTGATGCCGGCCAATTCCGCCTGCACGTGCGATGCCCGCCAGGCACGCGGGTTGAACAGAGTGAAGTCTATTTCGCCCAGGTCGAGGGCGCCATCCGGCAGGTCATTCCGCCCAAAGAGACGGGAACAATCATTGAGAATATCGGCATTCCCAACAGCAGCATCAACCTTTGCCTCAGCGACGGATCGCAGATGTCGGCGGCTGACGGAGAAATTCTGGTTTCGCTGAACCAGGGGCATAAGCCCACCGACGGATACCAGCGCGAGTTGCGAAAGGAATTG
>JBEKYH010000216.1:0-8080 GCA_049511115.1 Tepidisphaeraceae bacterium
GAAGTCCGGCAACTCGATTACGTTCTCCGTAGGCACCGAGCAGAGCGGGACGCTGGTGTCGGAGGTTACGACCACTATCGGCGACGTGCGGGGCGATTGCCCGTATTTGAATGATCAGAATGGGCACCTGTTCTTCGGGAGCGGAGCGTTTAAGCAATTGGCGATTGGCAAAGGGCCGGCGCCGGTGGCAGCGGAGGCGGAGGTAGCGCAAGTGGCGGATGCAGTACCGGCGGAGACGCCGCCGGCAAATGCGCAAACGCCACAAACGACCGGCGACGAGACAGCTACACTCGGGAAGGCGAACCAAACGGGTGGTGTCTACTTGAGCGACCTCGCACCGCTATCTGTCAGCACTTTTACCGACGGAACGTGGGGGTTCGGAAACAAGGGACACACCGGAGCGGGGGACACGTTGATTAGCGTGCTGGGCGCTCCCTCGCCACACGGGCTTGGCACTCATCCGCCCAGCAGTGGCGCCGCCGTCGTGAAGTACGATTTGGGTGGAAACTATGCGAGATTTACCGGGACGGTTGCCGTCGACGATGACGTTGATCGATGCAACTCGGTGTTAATTTTCAGGGTCACGGGCGATGGACACGATATCTGGCGCGCGGCTCCTATTCAAAGCTCAAGAAAGCCCCAGGCATTTGACATCGATGTCTCCGGGGTAAAGAAATTGGAGCTCGTCGTTGATTGTCCCGGTGAGCACAGTAATTGTCATGCGGTGTGGTTGGAGCCGGAGTTATTCCGTGCTGCGCGCCGAGCCGTGGTCAATTTGATCCCGCTGATTGACGTGAACAGAGATAGCGTAAATGGAAAGTGGATATCGGTCGGCGGCACAATCGTAAGCGACGATTCGCAATATGCCCGCCTGAGAATCCCTTATCAACCCCCGCAAGAGTACGACTTTCATATGGAATTCACCCGACTTTCGGGTAACGAGGGCGTCGTGCAGATGTTCACGAATTTCGGCCACAGTTGCATGTGGAATATCGGCGCGTGGGCCAACACAACCTGTGGTTTCACGCTCATCAACGGCCTGGATTCCAAGGATAATGGCAATCCGTCCAGGTTCCAGAGCAGCGCAATAATTCAAAATGGACGAAAATACAGTTCGCTTATTCAAGTCAGGAAAGGGTCGGTCGTCGCATCGATTGATGGCAAGGTCATTTCGAGATGCACCGTGGATCCATCCCAGTATAGCTTTTGGGACGGATGGTCGATTGGCCCCAATGCACTTGGGATCGGTTCGTTTACGAGTCCAACCGTCTTCAGCGTAATCGAGGTGACCGATGTGAATGGCGCTGAAACCGCGACATCGGCCACTGACCATTCCAGCGCAGCCCCGACCGCCCCGCTAGACCCGATTTTCAAGGATACCCCTCGGGAGTTGATCCATTCGATGAAGGGAACATACGCCTCATTTGATGGCGGGGTTTATGTGATTCGCCAAGACGGCCAACGCATTTCGACGACCGAGAGTTATAAGCCGCCTGTTGCATTCCGTCTGGTCGCACAGACGGATTCAACAAACATTCGCATGGCGTATGCGGCCGATCAGATCATCTTTAACTGGGAAGACGGGCCGGACGAATTGCGCATCGACGGCGGGCCGGCAAACGGGCGGCATCAGGCCCATGCCGGCAATGTGCCCATCAATAAATGGGTTACCATTGATGAGGTGGTTTATCCCGATTCGATGGCGATCTTCGTCGACGGGAAACAGCGATATTTCACTACCGCGAATTTCTCGAAGGTGAACGATCCGTTCTCCATCTTCCAAGGCGCGTCGTCGGTGGTGAAGGTTCGATCCCTATTGGTAGGACAGCCGAAATAGGTAGCCCCTGCGAGCAAAAAGTGTATGTCGGGTCTGATCCAATTGCCCCGTTCATAGTTCAGGGGCGGAAAGCGCGTCAGTCCTTAGCGAACCGCCTCATGGTATAATTGGGTCAGGAGAGCACATGACGATTAAGGCAGTTCTTCGCGATGGCCGCATCCAGCCGCTTGAGCCGCTTCCGCCTGATTGGTCGGATGGGCAGGAACTCGTCGTGGAAGAACCAGACCTTTCCGCGACCGAATCGCGGATCGATGAGTGGGAGCGAGACCTGGCGGCGGCTACCGCGCAACTACCTGTGGAAGAACACGATCGTTTTCGCCAAGCGCTCAACGACATCTGATCTGGATTTTGCCGCGCTACCCGATATACCGAGCGAAAACTGGCTTAGCGATCGCACGACGTAGTCATCGAAGGGGCAAGAAGGGGGTCAGGCCGAGTTACTCCGTTTAACGAACATTCAATAAATCCGCGCAACTCCCCACGCCCCCCTCGCACTTCAGTATCATCCCCACCATGGCCGCCGCCAAGGTTTCGCTTCCGCTCCAGCGCAGGGACCAATTTGGCCGGATTCGGCTACGCAGGACATGGAATAATTCCATGCATGATAATAGTGGCAGCGCATGACGCCGCCTTTTCGCCGAATCGAGCTGATTGTCCGGTTCCGTCTTAATCATTGGAGAACCCCATGCCTCCCTGAATGACTATCTTCGCGTCTGATTGCATTGACCTGATTTTCTCCCGCATTGGACAAAAGAATTCATCTTCGCGTTCTTCGCGTCTTAGCGGTGAAAATTCTTCGCTGCAAAGTCCCCAGCCATCTCGTCGCTCGTTGCGACAAGATGAATCGGGCCGGCGCCCGCAAGCTGGTGCTTTTAGTCCGCCGTTGAAGCACCCCACCTTCGTCAAAAAACAATATGGCAATTCGCCCTAAAACTTTAGGATTGCCACGAAGGTGTAGTTCCAACTCACACGCCAGGCTTTGGCCGTTTCCGATCGTGGCCGAAGTTTTCCTGGCGTCTTTGCGCCGATTCTGTCTCGTTCCCAACCGGCATCCTTCCCATAAGCCCGCGAAATGATCGATCGCGTGGCGGATAGCCGGCCATCCTGGGCATGATGTGATGGTAACGCTTACTGACAGATTGAGGACCTTCCGATTTCCCCTGCATTCGAGAACCCCAAATTCTCGGCCGCAGGCCGCGGCGTCTGCATTGCCGTCTTACGCCGGTTCGAAGAGGAAAATCAAAGAATTCCTCACCACAGAGGACGCAGAGGACACAGAGGCAGAAAAACAAATTCATTTTTGTTTTCCTCTGCGTCCTCGGTGTCCTCTAGGTCGCTACTGCGACCGGGTGGTGAGTCTTCGTCTTTGATTCGTCTCCCTCGGAAGAGCTCCCGACTACGGTCCGGGGTTAATACCCACAAGCTCACGCCCGGCGATTCGAGCCCGCCGGTCGCGACTATTGCCAGGATAAAGACCGCTGCCGTTTCCTCGCCGTCTGCGGCAGCGGAAGTCTTGGCTGAGACATTGCCCAGAATCCCACTCGGCGAAATCCCTCTTGGGAATTTCCGCGCGCTTTGTCACGTTGTCACCTTGTCACCCGGTCACCTTGTCATCCCCCTTCGGCAAGGCTACAACCGCACCATGGCCACCAACGAGGAAAACGCCCTGGCCGCTTTGCGGGCGAAGATTGATGCGTTCGATGAACAGATCGTGGCCCTTCTCAATGCGCGGGCGGCGATCGTCGTTGAGATCGGCAAGCACAAGCAGGCCAGCGGGGCGCCGGTCTATGCGCCGGATCGGGAGAAGGCGGTTTTGGATCGGGTGCGGAAGCTCAATGCCGGGCCGCTGTCGGATCGGTGCCTGGAGGCGGTTTACCGCGAGGTGATGAGCGGCAGCTTTGCCCTGGAGAAGCAGCTTCGCATCGGATATCTCGGCCCGGCCGGCAGCTTTTCGCACGCGGCGGCCATCGGAAAATTCGGCAGCAGCGTCGAGTACATGCCGCTGACGGAAATCGTCGGCGTGTTCGAGGCGGTCATCCGCGGGCACTGCGATTACGGGCTGGTGCCGATTGAGAACAGCCTGCATGGCGGGGTGATTGATACGCTGGATGCGTTTTTGCATCACTCGGCGCGGGTGTGCGCGGAGGTGCTGATCACCATTCATCACAATCTGCTGGCGAAAGAGCCGTGGGAAAAAATCAAGTCGATCCGCAGCAAGCCGGAGGTGTTCAGCCAGTGCCGCCAATGGCTGAGCGAGACGGCCAAGGACCGCGAGATCGAGCCTTCGGCGAGCACGAGCCGCGCGGCGGAAGAAGCGGCGGCGCAGAGCGGCGTGGCGGCGATTGGCTCGTCAGTCGCGGCGCAGATTTACGGGCTGCATGTGCTGTTTGAGAACATCGAGGACAACCCGGACAACGTGACGCGATTTTTCGTCATCGGCCGCGAAGCGGCGCGCCGCAGTGGGGACGACAAGACGGCTATTATGTTCACGACGGCGCACACGCCGGGGGCGCTGGCGCAGGTGCTGGATGTGTTCAAGGAGAATGGCATCAACCTGACCGATGTGGAAAAGCGGCCGAGCAAGAAGGTGAACTGGGAGTATTATTTCTTCATCGACGCCCAGGGGCATGCCGACGACGCGGGGATGCAGCGGGCGCTGGCGGAGGCGCGGAAGCACTGTTTGCAATTGACGGTGCTGGGGAGTTATCCAAGGGCGATTGACGTGTTGTGAGTGCGACAACGCTGCGAATTGGGATTTCTTCTATGTCCTTCTATAGAAAGTGTGTATAATACACATGGCCATGGGCAGCCGGGAAATTGTGCGGCGATTGGCTTCCGAGGGCTGGGTGCTGGTCAGGACCAAAGGAGACCATCACCAGTTCAAGCATCCGAGCAAACCCGGCCTGGTGACGGTGCCGCACCCGAAGAAGGATTTGCCGATCGGAACGGTGCGAAGCATTTTTCGCCAGGCCGGATGGATTTGGGAGTGATTTATGCGTTACCCGATCGTTATTCACAAAGATAAGAAGAGTGACTACGGCGTGACCGTGCCGGATTTGCCCGGGTGCTTCTCCGCCGGAGAAACGATGGACGAGGCATTGACGATGGCCAAGGAGGCTGTGGAATTACACCTTGAGGGCCTGATCGAAGAGGGTATGGGAATTCCTGATCCGACTCCGATTGAACGACTCAAGCGAAACGCGGATTACGACGGCGGCATATGGGCCGTGGTCGAAGTGAACGCGGCAGACCTACGCACGCCAGCGAAGCGAGTGAACGTCACAATGCCCCAGCGAGTGCTTGATTCCATTGACCGCTTCGCCGCCAGCCACGGCGAAACACGATCCGGACTGCTCATGAAAGCCGCGACCAATTACATCGCGACTCGCCAACCGGACAAGAAGCGACAGCGCGCGGGGTGAGGGACTCGCGGCAGAGATCGGTGTTTCGCCGATCAGTATTTCCGCGCATCAAGTACGGCTTGCGTCACGTTGGTTTCATCGAACAGTGTTTCATCCACAACCACGCGCTTCTCGACGGGTTTGCCGGCGACTACGTCCTGGATCGTGTCGAGGACCTTTGGGCCAAGCAGGGGATTGCACTCGACGCAGCAGTTGATTTTGCCGGCGAGGATGGCGGCGAGGCAGTCGTGGACGCCGTCGATGGAGACGACGAGGATGTCCTTGCCGGGCTTGATTCCGGCTTCTTCCATGGCCTGAATGGCGCCTAAGGCCATGTCGTCATTGTGGGCGAAAAGAGCGGTGACGCCTTTGGCGTCGGGGGATTTCAGGAATGCCTCGAAAGCTTCCTTCCCCCCCTGGCGGGTGAAGTTGCCGGTTTGCGACCAGATCACTTTCATGTCGGGATGATCGGCGAGGGACTGGGCGAAGCCCTTCTTGCGGTCTTCGGCAGCAGCGCTGCCGGGCGTGCCTTCGAGGACGGCGATGGTGGCCTTGCCGCCGGTTTTGGTGGCGAGCCAATCGCCGACGCGATGGCCTTCGAGGAGGAAGTCGGAGCCGATGAAGGAGGCATAGAGCGAGGGGTCCACATCGGCGCGGCGGTCTTCGATGACGACGGGGATTCCCTTGGCCTTGATCTCTTTCAGCACCGGCGCCCATCCCGTTTCGACGACGGGAGAGAAGGTGATGGCGTCAACATGTTGAGCCGCGAAATCTTTCAAGGCCTTGATCTGGTTTTCCTGTTTCTGCTGGGCGTCGGAGAAGTGCAGATCAATCCCGCGGGCGGCCGCCTCGGATTTGAAGGAGTTGGTGTTGGCGGTACGCCAGCCGCTTTCGGCGCCGACCTGGGAGAAGCCGACGACGAGGGACGACGCCGCGGGACGATTATGCCAGACGGCAGTGACCAATACGGCGGCGACGATGAGGGCAAGGGAGCCGAAATTGCGAATCATCCGAAGCATGAACTGTTCCTCCGCGAAGGGGCGAATGGGACACTGATGTAACACGCGAAAGATACTGGAATCGGGGGCGGGGGGGAAGATGGGGGCGGGAATTTTGGGCGTCAAAGGCGCGGATCGACCGGCTCGCTTTCGAGCGCCAGCACACCAAAGGCGCATTCGTGAACGCGGCGGAGCGGCTCGCGGCGGACAAATCGCTCGAGTGCTTCGACACCGAGGGCAAATTCGCGCAGTGCCAAGGATCGCTTGGCAGCCAGACTGCGGGAACGCAGGCGTTCGAGATTGCCTGGCGCGTCATATTCGGGCCCGTAGATGATTCGAAGATATTCGGGTCCGCGACATTTCACGGCGGGCTGGACGAGGCCTTTTTTGCCGCGAACGACGAAATCGAGCGGTTTGACGACCATGCCCTCTCCGCCGCGAGCGGTTAATTCGTTCCACCAGGCGATGCCTGCCTCGACATCGGCAAAATCGGTCACATCGACGACGCGGTGAGCCGTGGCGATCAGTGGTGTGCGTGGGGCGGCATCGGCCAGGCGAGCGAGAGTTTGCATGTGCCAACTGTGGTCCTGGTCAACGTGAACTTTGCCTTCGCTGGCCAGAATATGAAAAGGAGCGAGTTTCAAATCGGCGACTCCGTTCACGGGCCAGCAGTATCGGCGATAACTTTCCACATAGCGGTTCACGCGAATCAAGCGATGGCGTTGGCGATCAAGAATCGCGGCCAGGGGATTGGAGGCGTCGGCGTCGGAGTAGCGGGTCGCGGCTTGCTCGAGAATAGAAACTGTGTCAGCGACGGCGGCGCGTGAAGCGGAGCCCACGGCGGCATATTGGGTGCGCAAAAGTTCTTGCGCCTTGGCTGACCAGGGCATGAGTTCGCAGTCGAGGCAAAACCATTCACTGCTAAATTGCTCCCAGAACGAGGCGCCGGTCAAGGCCTGGCGAATGACTTGCAACAACTGGTGCTCGACGGCGGCGTCGTCGAAGAACCGGCGACCCGTGCGAGTGTAGATGATGCCGGCGGATTCGCCGCGAACGCCGAATGCCTTCATAGCGGCGGCCTCATCGCGGCAAATCACGACGACCGCGCGCGAGCCCATGTGTTTTTCTTCGCAAATCACTTTGCCGACGCCGTTGGCGCGGTAATAGTCGAACGCTTCCTGCGGATGTTCCAGAAGTCCCGGGCGGAGGGTTGTTTCAGTCGGGGACATAGTCGGCGGGAGATAAATCAGCCACTTCGGATTGACGGCAAACCGGCTCATTACTTCCAGCGCGGCGGTCGCATTTTCCTCGCGGATGGTCACGCTGTGATGAAGGCGCGTGGTGACAATGCGCTTACCTGTCACGTCTGCCAGATCGAGGACGTCGTCTTGGGTTTGTTGGGCTGTCAATTCCAGCGCAGCCTGCGTGGGGCGAAGAAAGGGCTTTGAAGGCGTGGCGTAAGTCTGCATTGCCGCGACAGAGATAATCTCCTTTTCGGGCCAACGGAGCGCGGTCAGTTTGCCGCCGAAGACGCAGCCGGTGTCGATGTTGATGGTGCGATTGAGCCAGTCGGCTTCGTGGACGGGGGTGTGGCCATAGACGATGTGGGCGGGGCCGCGATATTCGGCGGCCCAGTTGTAGCGAACGGGCAGGCCGAATTCGTCCGTTTCGCCGGTGGTTTCGCCGTACAGGGCGAATTCGCGGACGCGCGCCGAGGCGCGGCCGATGTATCGTTCCTTCATTCCCGCGTGAGCGACGACGAGGCGGCCTTCATCGAGAACATAGTGGCCGATGAGGGAGTCGATGAATTTTTCGATGGAGGGGCGTAATTCGGGCGCCGCATC
>JBEKYH010000217.1:0-8004 GCA_049511115.1 Tepidisphaeraceae bacterium
GTGCCGGGGAATTTGAAGCTCGTCGCGCCGGAAGTGGATCCCAAGGGGCGGGCCAGTTACCTGGGCAATGTCGTGGCCCGGGCCAAGCAGAGCGGGATCAAGCCGCTGGTCTTTGTCAGCGGGGCGGCGCGGCTCGCCTCTGAATCTGAAGATGAAAGGTTCCCGCAGCGTTGGCTCCCAGTTCCGCCGCGGCCGCATGCAGAAAGGGCTGCATGTCCGCCAGATTTATTTCGAGCTCCAAATGAGTGAATGTGTCATCGCTGACAACGACTGAGTTTACGTTTGCCATAGGTCAATCATAGGCCGAATTGAGCCGAGGCGAAGTATTCTTCAATTTGAGCCTTTGCCCTGTCGGTCCTCTGTCCTGTCGGTTCCCGCTGGCATTCCCCTCCCCTCATCCATTACCATTCCCGCTTGAATTAACATACGAACCAAGGCTGGACTAAATCGACCTGACTCATCGCCCCCGATTTTACGAAAGGCCCCCATGCTCTTCGGCATCTGCACATCCGTCGCCAATGCTCCGGCCGCTAAGGCGGCGGGGTGGGATTTTGTGGAGGAACACGTTCAAAACTTTCTGCAGGGGCTGGCGCCCGATTCGCAATGGAATGGGGACAAGGTGGCCGCGGCGTCGCCCCTGCCGATACTGGCGGCTTGCTGTCTGGTGCCGGGGAATTTGAAGATCGTCGGGCCGGAAGTGGATGCCAAGGGGCTGGCCAGTTACATGGGCAATGTCGTGGCCCGGGCCAAGAAGTGCGGGATCAAGACGCTGGTCTTTGGCAGCGGGGCGGCGCGGCGCGTGCCGGAGGGTTGGCCGCGCGAAAAGGCGGCGGAGCAGATTCTTTCGTTTTCACAAATGGGCGCGGGGTTGGGGGCGAAACATGGGGTGATGATCGTCATCGAGCACCTCAACGCGGGGGAGTGCAATATCGTGAACTCGATTGCCGAGGGGATGACCTATGTCGCCAAGGTGAACCAGCCCAGTTTCCAATGCCTCGCGGATTGTTATCATTGGTGGCTCGAAAAAGAGCGGCCCGAGGATTTGCGGGCGGCGCTGCCGTCGATTAAGCACGTGCATGTGTCCGACCTGGAGGGTCGCCTGCCCCCCGGTGAATCCGGCAAATCCGACTTTCGGCCGTTCTTTCGCCTCCTCAAGGAGGGGGGGTATAATCGGACGATCAGCGTGGAGGCGCTGGGATTCGAGGATATCGCCGGCAAAGGACCGCGCGTGCTGGCGTTCTTGAAGAAACAGTGGGCGGAAGCTTAAGAATAAGAAGAGAAGACTCACCACAGAGGACACAGAGGACGCAGAGGTAAAAACAAAACAAAGAAGAATTGGTCCATGCGATTTGGCGCGAGAAATGTCAGATGACTTAAATTGAAAGGGTTCCTTCTGACCTCTGTGTCCTCTGCGTCCTCTGTGGTGAATATTTAATTGTTTTAATCAAAAAGTTTTAATTGGAAGGTGCAACATGCTCATGAAATATCGTCTCTACACACCCGGCCCGACCAGCGTTCCTGACGCGACGCTTTTGGAGTTGGCCAAGCCGGTGCATCATCATCGGACGGGCGAATTCCGCACGCTGTTCAGCGAGGTGCAGGAGAATCTCCAGTACGTCTATCAGACCAAGAACACCGTGCACACCATCACCGGCTCGGGCACGGGCGCTTTTGAAGCCGCCCTCACCAGCACGCTGGCTCCGGGCAACAAGGCTCTCTGTGTGGTGAACGGCAAGTTTGCCGAGCGGTGGAGCAGCATGTGCACCACCTTTGGCGTTGAGCACAAGGACATCAAGCTGGAATACGGCGTCCACGTGACGGCCGAGCAGATCGCCAATGAGCTGAAGGCGGCCAAGTACGACGCGGTGATCCTGGTTCACAGCGAGACCAGCACGGCGACCGTCTGCGACCTGGAGTCGATTGCCAAGGCCGTCCGGGCCAGCGGCGACACGCTGCTGATGGTGGATGGGATTACCAGCATCGGCGCGCTGCCGTTCAAGATGGACGACTGGGGCGTGGATGTCGCGGTGACGGGAAGCCAAAAGGCCCTGATGCTGCCGCCGGGGCTTGGGTTTGTGGCCCTTTCGGCGCGAGCCTGGGCCGCAGCCGACAAGAACAAGACGCAGAAGGAATTCTATTTTGACCTGAAGAAATACCGCAAGAGCATCGAGGACGGCGACACGCCTTTCACGCCGGCCAACACGCTGATCGAAGCGCTGAACGTCAGCTTGAAGATGATCAAGGACGAGACCATCGAAGGCGTGTGGAAGCGCACGCACCACATCGCCGAAGCGACACGGCAGGGATTGAAGGCGCTCGGTTTTGAACTATTCAGCCAGACCCCGGCGGACTCGGTCACAGCCGTGAAATACCCGGTGGGCGTGAGCGACAAGGACTTCCGCGGCGGCTTGAAGAGCAAGCACAATATCCACGTCGCCGGCGGGCAGGGCACCATGGAAGGCAAAATCTTCCGCGTCAATCACATGGGCTACACTGACGCCTACGACGCCCTGGCGGTCGTCGCGGCGAGCGAGCATGTGCTCAAGACCCTGGGCAAGCCGGTAACCACCGGAGCCGGTGTCGCCGCGGCGCAGCAGGTTTTGTCGAAGCTGTTTTGAGTCTCTTAGGATTCGATAAGAGGAATGAACGCTGAGGCGCGGAGGCGCTGAGGAAGAAAAGACGGAGAAATCCGAGAAAGTCGCTCAGAAATGGGCGGCTTTTTTTGTGCGCGCGGTGTACAATTGCACCGTGGTGCCGCGTTGGTTCAGTATCGCTACTGTCATGTCGATTGTGTTGCTTATTGGCGTCGCGTTGCCGGGCGGCACGATTCTCCATACGGGTGGCCATAACTTTGTGCATACGGTTTTGGGCTCCTTCGATCTGTCCGATGATTGGGTGGACATGTGGTCTTGTGCGATGATCGCTCTGATGATCCTTGGAGTCTTACTACCACCCGTATGGGTCGTATTGTGGATGATTGAAAAGATCCGAACCTCATCTTGATTCCAATATGAAGAGATTGAATTTCTCTTCTTTCCTACCTCTGCGCCTCGGCGCCTCAGCGTTCATCCTCTTTTTTTATTTAAGTGACGCCTCACTGGGCGCGCCGGCCCCGCCGTTGAGGACGTTGAGCAGGGTGTCGGTGGTGTAGATGGACGCCAATCCCACGGGTTGCGTCGCGTCCGGAAGATATACCGCGGTATATGGGATGCCCTCGCTTCCCAGTTGATTGCGCAGGTCCCAGCCGGGGGCGTCGTGGTCGGTGAGGTCGGCTTTCAGGGTGACCACAGCCAGGTGGCGAAGGGCGTTGAGGGTGCGCGGGTCGTGATAGACGGTCGATTCGACGTATTTGCAATTCAAACACCAGTTGGCGGTGAAGTCGATCAGGACCGTTCTGTGGTTGGCTCGCGCATCGGCAAGAGCTTGGGCGGAATAGGGTTGCCATTCGACTTGACTCGCAGCGGCGCTGGTCAGTCGCAGAGTAAGGATAAGCGCGCCGCCGAGGATGGCGACGGCCATCGCCGTCGAGATGTAGAGGGCGGTCGAGGATTTGGCGATCTGCGACGTCCGGGCCACGAGATACAAACACGCCCACACCGCGACGGCGAAGACCACCCACCATTGATTCGGCTCGCCTACCAGTTCGAGGCCGGCGAAAAATGCCGCGGAGCCGAGCATCAGGAAGCCCATCATCTGCTTGACCAGTTCTGAAAACGCGCCGGTTCGCGGGAAGCGGCGGGCCACTTCGGGGAAGGCGGACAGGAGCAGATAGGGCGAGGCCATTCCGCAGCCGACGGTGGTGACGAGTAGGAAGCCCTCGATGCGCGGCAGGGTCAGGGCGAATCCCAATACCGGCGGAAAAAGCGGGGCGGTGCACGGGGTGGAGAGCACCGCCGTGAGGCAGCCCCAGAGGAAGTTGCCGCTCAGGGTGTCATGGCGGAAATCCAGACCGTAAATGCTGGTGGGAAGGTTCACGCTGAATGCGCCCAGCATTCCAAAGCCCAGCGCCCCGAGAATCACCGCGACGCTCCAGACAAACCAGGGGTAGGAGAATTGCTGGCCCCAGGTGATCTGGCTGCCAAACAGGCTCTTACTGAGCAGCACCACCATGCCCAGCGCCGCGAAAATCGCGACCAGGCCCAGGGAGAAAATAAAACCTAACAGCAGCGAGCGGGCGCGGCTATGTTGCGAAGCCTCATAAAACCCGACCGCTTTCACCGGCAATACCGGCAGCACGCACGGGACGACATTGAAAATGATCCCCGCCATGAATGCGATCAGGGCGGCGAGAAAAACGGAATGCTGGTTGAGGTCGATTGACTGGCCGAACAGACTAACCGTGGTTTGGCCGCCGCCGATGGTCATCGCCGGCATGGCAGGCTGAGTCGTCGGCTGCGTCGCGGGCGGGCCAGTCTCGGGCATATTGGCGAACAGATCGGCGTTCGCAGGCGTCACCGCCTCCGTGGCGGCGACGATTGTCGTCTGAATGGAAAACGCCGGATGCTCCGGGGCAAAGCAGGTGTTTTCGTTGCAGGCTTGGAAGGTCAGTTTGCCGCTGAGAGTCGCAGCGCCCAGCGGTGCATCGGATTTCACTTTAACGGGCAAGTAGATAATGACGCGGCCGGTATAGACGCTCAGTTTTCCCAGGGCCGCATATGTTTCGATATCGCCCGGCGGATAGATCGGGTCGCCGAAGGTGACCTGCGGGTTATCGTCGGCTTTGACCTCAAATTTGATGAGATCGTCGCTGAGAGGCGTGTGCGATTGCGCATGCAATCCGCTGTGCACATCCACGACGACCGCGACCACCGCATCTTTCCCAGCCTGCAATGCCGAGACGTTCAGCGCCGAAGAAACATCCGCGCTGGTGCGCGCGAACGCGCTGCCCGCATGCAAGACCCCCAATAGCAGAACCGCCCCGATTGAATAAATTCGATTTCCCATATTGCCTACTTTATACCGGGCTCGTGAGATAGTCGCATTAGCTTGAACCCTTAAACCCTTAAGCCCTAAAACTCTTAAAGCCCCTCGCTTGCTTGACGCCGCCCTCCAAGAAACTTAGCCTCCCAACCATTCACCTTGGGAGCCGCCTTGCGCCTGTCCAAACGGACTGAATACGGTATCCGTGCCATCGTTCGGCTCGCCCAGCTTGGGCCGGCACATTATGTACAGTCGCGGGACCTGGCCGGATTGGAAGAAATCCCGCCCAAATTCCTCGAGGCCATCCTCCTGGCCCTTCGCCGCGGCGGATTCCTCGAGAGCAAGGTCGGCAGCGGCGGCGGATATCGCCTCTCGCGCGAGGCGCGGGATATTCCCGTGGGAGATCTGGTCCGCCGCCTCGAGGGGCGACTGACCATCAAGGACAAATCCGAACCATCGACCACCGATATCACCGGCGGCAAGGTGGCCGTCCGATTGCTGAACGACAAGCTTACGGAGGCTACGGATCAGGTGCTGGATCAGATGACTCTGGAACAACTCGTCGATCACGTCAACCGCGCGGCGACGGGGCATCAGGCGATGTATTACATCTGACGCGCCCGAAGAAAAGGCGGATGAACCGCCAAGACGCAAAGAACGCCAAGACAAAACCAAGTTCAAAAGACCTCGCCGCTCTTTCTTCCTTGGCGTTCTTGGCGGCCTTGGCGGTTAAAATTTCGGCGACTTCCTCCTATCCTTCCCGCGCTATACGATGCGGTTTGGATAAACCATTTTCTTGATACAGGACAGGAGGCTCTTCGATGGCCAAAGTGCGCAAGGCGGTGATTACGGCGGCGGGGCGAGGGACTCGGCAGTATCCGGCCTCGACGGCGGTGCAGAAGGAAATGTTTCCACTGGTCGACCGCGACGGCTTGACCAAGCCGGTCGTGCAGATCATCGGCGAGGAGGCGATTGATTCGGGCATCGAGGAAATCTGTATCATCACCCAGCCCGGCGAGGAGCATCTCTACCGCGATTATTTCAAGCGCCTCGACGATCAGAACGCCAAGGCGTTTCGCGGCAAGGATTGGGCCATACTCGAAAGCGAAAAGCTCGGCGCATTCGGCGAGCGCCTCCACTTTGCCGAGCAAAAGACGCCCGAAGGATTCGGCCATGCCGTCTTCCAGGCCAAGAAATTTGTCGGCGACGATTCGTTTCTGCTGCTGCTGGGCGATCACATTTACATTTCCGACATCAAGGACCGCTGCGCCCGCCAGCTCATCAAGGTTTATGAGCAATACATGCTCGACGCCGTTACCGGCGTGCAGCCGACCCTGGAGCGTTTGCTCCATCTATTCGGCGTGATTCGCGGCGAGCCGATTGAGCCGGCCAAGGGGATATACAAATCCGAATTGATCATCGAAAAGCCCAGCATCGAAACGGCCCGGCAAAAGCTCGTGACGCCCGGCCAGCCCGCGGGAAATTATCTCGCCCATTTCGGCATGCACGTTTTCAGCCCGCGCATTTTCGACAGCCTGGAATATTTGATCCAGAACAACATCCGCGAGAAGAACGAGATACAACTTACCGCCGCCCAGGAACACCTGCGCCAGCACAGCGATAAATACTGGTGCGTGGTGAGCCAGGGCCAGCGCTACGACACGGGGATTCCCTACGGCCTGATGGAAACGCAATTGGCTCTGGCCCTCAACGGAATTCACCGGACGGAGATTTGCGAAGCGATCGCGAGGATATTGGCGATGCAGGTGAAGAATTGAAGGGGGGGCGGCTTCCCCTGAGTATTTTCCGAGGCGGCGGTGGGCGGGAATGGCGCTGCACAGATCGGATTTCATTCTGTTGCTAAAGCCGCGTCCGGCCAATTAGGTTGACCCCGTTTTTTTCCGCGGATTTTATTCGGCGATCCCGCGTCGCGGCCAGACGCGCGTCTAATTCTCCCAGGGTAGGCATCTTCGGCTTCGGCCTTTTGTGAACGACCCGCGCTCTCTTGTCGCTTTCATTTCGATGTTGGGGCAGTTCTTTTACACCCCGGACCTTAGTTTTTCGTATCAGAATCATCGCGTTGCTCCGCAATATTACCTGCAACACAGTATGCGTAACATTTCACCAAGAGCAACTACAAAACGCCAGAATACCGCAAATCCTGCCGCTGCATCAGTGATGAGCGACTATCACCCGTTGTATTTAAGGACCATCGCTAAGTCGACTACGGCCGCATCGCGTGTTTTGAGTCTCCTCCCCCTGCGCCTCCATCCACCCATCATCCCAAAGCCGCCGCGAGTCCGGGCCGTTGTACGGATTGGCCGAGCGCGCCTGAAGGGCGACGCGAGCCTCGTAGCCTTCGATCCAGGGGTCGTCATCCCTGTGCCGGACTTTCGCGCCCGCTCCAAGGCTCAGATTCAGTGTGATTAATCTCATTGAACGGTCTCCCTTTTAGTTGCCTGGCTGAATCTCCCCCGACATGGCCATGCGGCGCAGCGCCGTGTTGCGCCATCCGATCCAGAGAGCCCGGAATGAATCGCCGAGCGCCCCTCGGTCGCCGCCGGCGTCTTCCAGAATGGCGCTCAGTTCCGCCCATTCGCGCTGGAAAAAGCGGCGATACAAATTCGCCTGCGCGCGATCGTCGAGAAGGCTCCACAGCGCCGCCGGCGAAAGATCGTCCGGCATTCCCGCCGACCGCTCGATGTCGGCGGCGCGGCAACCCGGCGGTAATCCCGCGTCGCCGCGCCATTGACGGCTCGATTGCGCCATGAACATGTCCAATCTCCGGGGCCAATACCGCCCCGGACACGCACGACCACGACTGTGCATATTACTACTTATCTAAGTAGGCATGTTGTGATTCACAAGATTTGTTGAATTGATCTTGAACGCCCGCCGGGTAGGCTTGCTCTCGTGGTCAAACTGGCGGAGATTCTGGCCGAGGGGCGGCGGCGGCGGGGCTGGTCGCAGGCGGATTTGGCCCACCACGCGGGGCTGAGCGCCAGCACCGTCGCCCGCACCGAGCAGAGCCAGGGTCTGCCCAACGTCAATTCCCTGCGCCGCATTGCCGCCGCCATCGGCTAT
>JBEKYH010000218.1:0-7976 GCA_049511115.1 Tepidisphaeraceae bacterium
CCGGCGACGAACGCCGGGGCTTTTTCATGGGCTTTTTTCCGGGGATCGACCTTCGGCCCGCTGTCCGAATACGGATTCTCGAGGAGGCGGCGCGCGGCAAGGGGTATCGCGGATTGTCGGATTTTCTGCGCAGCGTGAGCTTGCAAAGCCCGCACTGATTCGATAATTGCGCCAGCTATGCAATTCATCCCCAAAGATCAGGATATCCGCGTGGACGACAGCGTAATGCGCCTCTACGTCGCCGCCCCGCGCGAGGCGGGCAAATATCCCGGCATTCTCCTCTATTCGGAAATCTTCCAGCTCACCGGCCCGATCCGCCGCTCGGTCGAGCGCCTTGCCGGCCACGGCTTTGTCGTGGCCGCCCCGGAGATTTACCATCGTATTGAGCGGCCGGGCGTGGTGATTCCCTATGACGACATCGGCCGCATGTGGGGGATGGAGGATGCGTACAAGACGGCCGTCGCGGAATTCGACGCCGACGCCAAAGCGACGCTGGATTTTCTCAGCCGCCACCCGCAAGTCGCCGAGGGAAAACTCGGCAGCATGGGCTTTTGCATCGGCGGCCATCTCGCCTGGCGGGCGGCGCTGGACCCGCGCGTCTCGGCCGCGGTCTGCTGCTATCCGACCGGCGTTCATAACGGCAAACTCGGCCACGACGCCGATGCCGGAACATTGGCGCGCCTCAACGAAATCAAAGCCGAAATGCTCGTCGTCTTCGGCCAGACCGACCCTCACGTGCCGGCCGAGGGGCGCAAAACGCTAATCGAAGCGCTCGCTAACTCCAAGGTAACTCATACCGTTCACATGGCCCCCGGCGAGCACGCCTTCATGCGCGACGAGGGAGCGCGCTATGATCCAGCGTCGGCCGACGACGTATGGAGCCGGGCGATTGCACTGTTTCACCGCACTTTTTCCTGAAGGCAGTTTTCCATGAGCGACGGAGCCGGGCAAATCCTGCCGACAAAAATGACGCTCAAGCGCGACCAGGGCCTGGAAGTCACCTGGGCCGACGGCAAAGTCTCTAATTACCCACTTGGATACCTGCGCTCGATGTGCCCCTGCGCCAGTTGCAAGGAGGTTCGCGGCTCAACGACGCAGAAAAAATCATCGCTGACAATCCTGCCGGGGAATTATGCGACGCCCCTCACGGTAACCGGCGTCGAAAAAATCGGCAGCTATGCGCTGCGCCTTGATTGGTCCGATCAGCACGGCAGCGGTATCTATTCGTTCCAGTACCTGCGCGAAATCATGCGTGAAAAGTAGGAGAGATCGCGCATGCCGTTGATCGTGGATTATGCCGATGTGCTCCAGCGCATGTCCGGCGAAGGGTTTCGTTGCAATTACCACCATAGCGGGGCGTTTGGATTCGGCCCGGGCGCCCAGGTCCTCATCCGCGGCTGGATTGGCCCGGATGACGCCACGATCCGGCCGGGACTGCTGCCATCCATCAGGAGGATTTCCCCGCCATTTGCGCCGCATCTGGCCGAAGCGTTATTGCGCGCGTGGCAAACATCTCTTCGCGGCGTCGCGTGGCTGATGCCGATGAGTCACTGGCATTTTGAATTGCACGACGGCAGCCGCGACTGGCTACCGGATCGGCTAGAGGAAATTGGTGTTGATCCCGCGGCATTGCGCGATCGAGCCGACGGAAGCGCATTGCAGTTCGCTCTGGATGAAAGCCCCGCCCTCTCGACGGTCATCATCGCCCTGTTGGAAAACCTGAAGGTCAGCGATTTTCAGCTTGCCTTCCCAGGCCGGCCCGCGCTGTGCATGATCCATCATCACACCCAGCTTTGGTGGCAGACGACCGATGCGAAACTGATTCGGCACATCGACGCTGCTTTGCCCGCCGCGTTTACTGGCACGGCCCAATGACCCTGATTTCATCGCCGAGATGAATTTGCCTTCCCGCCGCCCCGGGGGCAAGGAGTGTGTTGATCGCCAGGCGGTAAAAGTGATCGAACCGCGATCGCTCCGCCCAATCGGGCAGCGTTGCCTCTCGGCGGGCCATGAAGGTCTTGGTGAAATCGGGGTATCCCTCGCCGGTCAGGTGATCGCGCGGCGGCACCACGCAGCGGCGACAGGGGTTGTTGCCGTGGAAGACAACCTCGCCGACCTGGAAGGCCACGCGCTCGGGCTTGGGGCCAAACAGGCGATCTTCCCAAAAGGGCGGCACGCCGCCGATTTCGACATTGGAACGGAACCTCGCCCGCATCTGCTCGGTGGTCGTGCCGGGGAACCACGAGGCGACTTCCTCCAAGGTGGCCGTGCTGATAACGGTCGGGCCCGGCGCTTCGGGATCGTCGGGAAATCCGGCCGCGGGGTCTTCCTTAAAAGTCACTGGGAATTTGAAGTAATCGCTGAGCCACGCCTCGAGTTCGGCGCGCTGCTGGTCCACGTGCCACATCCCGCCGGCGGAGCCCTGCCCTGTGGATAATCTGAGCATGCGCCGCGCGAGGTCAAAATCAGATCGGAGATGGTGCACCAGCGCGTGGCGTTTGCCGTTCACGTATTTTCCGGCGGCGTCAAAAATCGCGAACGAGCGATCCCCCTCCAGCCCGCCGCTGGGGAGGAGCCGCGCCGACGTAACGGCGACGGCATCAAGGCTCTTGATGGGATAAACATAAATTCCGGCCAGCCGCCCCACCGAGACCTCCGTCGGTTCGACCGGCCGATTGTAGCGGATTGTGGTTGCCAGGGTCATGGGGATAAATCATCCTGGTTAGTGAACTTCCGGGTGCGGCGCCCATTCGCCCTTACCCCCTCTCCCCGTACCCAGGGAGAGGGCTGGGGTGAGGGTTCTTCTGCATTCGCCGCAGTCCCGCGATACTCAAAGCGTTGCGCGCATTTATTACGGCGTCAGTTCAGCGTGACCGAATCGCCGATATGAACGGTTCCTCCCTGCACGACCGATGCATATACGCCGATGCGAACCTCATTGTGTTTCGCCGCCGTTTTGAGAATTCCCGGGTCTTTGGGCAGGTCTCCCTGGGCCAGCGTGGTCATCACGCAGCGCCCGCAAGGCATGGTAATCTGTATCTTGACCTGGTCGCCAATCGACAGGGTCTTGCCGACCCAGTCGTTTTCGACAAAGCCGCTCTGGCCGGGCGTGGAGACGATGAGATTAGGCCGGAAGCGGCGCGGCTCAAATCGCCCGGCGGGGTAAAGCTCGCGGTACTTGTCGATCGTGGAGGTGGTCAAAACGTGCAGCACCGCCAGGTCGAAAAATGTACCCGGCGGCATGGCCTCCTCCGTGACGTGATCTCGATGAGCCAGGCCGTCGATGTCGGGCCAGTATTCCTCGAGTTGCGCGTCCGGAGGGGCGGCGGAAAGAAGCGTAACCGGCCGCCCCAAAGCGGCCGAAAGCGTCGGGGCGAACTGTGTCGTCCCGCTGACCGCGGTCTCGCCGTGCGGTAACGTCACCCGCACCGGCGGAAGCGCCGGCTCCATTTCCGGCGGGCTGACGAACGCCGCCCGGTAGCTGAAAAGATTCGGCCACTTGCGCGGGTTCTTCGCGCTCACCACCTTTTTGGTTTCGACGTCGGCCAGGGCATACGCTCGATCGCCGAACAGGCCGCGGGAGGTCACCTGGGCCGCGTTAAGCTCCTCTCCCATCATGGATTTCACTGGATAACGATAAAGACTGGACAGTACGCCGGCTTGCGCGAAGGCGGACATACGATGCTCCTCATGCTTGAATAACCTCTGCGAAGGATTGCCCCTCACAGGGCGTGGTGAATTTCGTTGGCCGGCCCCTTACTTGCCCCCGCCGGGCACGCCCGTGTGTGGCGTGGCGTGCCCGGCTGATCATGGGGATCGTCAAGGAGGTCCGATTTTCTTACCCGATTAGTTCACAGCCGGCATACCCGAGGGCGGCAAGGTCGCATCGGGCATGGCCGCGGGCATCACCGACTTTTCATCAAGCACTTTGCGGATCGATTCAATTTCCGTATTGCTGCGGCTGCGCTTCAGCACCAGGATGATTCCAATCACCAGATAGGCGCCGAAGATGTACGGCTGCACGTTCGCGGGGAACGGCGGCACCGGATAGACCAGCCCGACGATCGGCACGATCAACAGCAGCTCAGCCATCACGCAAACCACCACGTGCCAGGCTTTCAGCTCGCCGATCTTCTTGAGGTAGAAGGGCGTCGCCAGGGAGATCAGCACGTAGGCGCCGCTGAATCCCATTGCTCCGAACAGTCCGGCCGCGTTGAACGCGTCAAAGGGAATGGTGATCCCATCATGCTGCCAGCCGCCGGCATAGGAAATCAACATGAACGCGCTGGGTATAATGAACTGGATCACGGCGAAAACTGTCAGCGCGACGTGTGGCGTGAGGTTATGCTTATGGCTGCTCCCGACGGAAATTGGGAAAATGCCATAGCGGGCCATTGAGAAAATGATTCTCGATCCGGCGTTCAGGCAGGACATGGCCAGGGCGAAGAAGCTGGTCATGGCCCCGACTTCGATCACCACGCCCATCCACTTCATGCCCAGGTTTTCGCTCAGGGTCGTAAGCGGAGCGGTAAGGTTGTCAAGCGTCGGGTTGTTGTTGGCCAGGGCATGCGTTTCGACATAGGTGATGAAAACAAAGAACGCGCCGGTAATCAGCAGGCTGGCGATGACCGCGCGGGGGATCGTGATCAGCGGCTTCTTGGCCTCTTCGCCGAAGGCCGTTGCGCATTCAAAACCGACCAGGCTGAAGATCGCCACGACCACACCCAGGCCGATGTCGCCCAGACCGTGGCCCTGGGTCGGATGAAGCTGGGAACTATCGATAAAGCCTGTCTTGCCGAGCGCCACGCAAGCGAGGATCATGATGAAAAAGACGGAAATGCCCTCGAAAAACAGCATCAGGAGGGTTGAGAAGGTGATGTCCTTGTAGGCCAGGAACCAGGAACTAAACACGCAGATCGCGAACAACGTGATCCACGGATGGGAGAGATACCCGGTTGCCCCCGCCTGCGTGAGCAGCATCGATGCGAAGTGGGTAAACCCGGTGACGCCGGCAATTCCGATGAACATGTAGGCAAAAATCAGGCACCACCCTGAAACGCCGCCGGCCTTGGGACCCAGGCCCTTGACGGTGTATTCATACATGCTGCCGGCCGAGGTGTAGCGTTTGGCAAACTGGTTCAGGCTGATGGCCACGAACAACAGCATGATGGTGCCGAAGAGGTAGCACAGCCATCCGGCCGAGCCGGCGGTGCCGAACATCAGCGGGACGATCAACGCGGCCGTCATGCTGGGCGAGATCAGCGCGACGGCTTGCGCCGACACCTCCCAGAAATTCAGTGCGTTGTGCTTTAACTTGGTGTGTGTGTTGCGAACTGTGTGCGCATAATCCACTTCAGCCATGGCGGACTCCTTGAGATAAGCCTCCAAATGGGAAACCAGGAAGCGCGCCGTGGTTCGTCGGCTTTGCGCAATGCACCGGGAGACAAGTTGCCGCTAGGGCAACAATCCCCGGCCCCGTGTTCACTCCTCCCGCCCGCTTTGACCAAGACCTACTTACCTAAACGATCGCCCGCCGCTCATGAAACTGCCCCTTGCGGGGCTGCCGCGCCGGGGCATTGCCCGCTCGGCGCTGCTGCGCTGCCGGTTCCGGCAGGGGGCAGGCGACCAATATCAGTTCCGCGTCTTTTCCGCCCAGGGCGCTGAGCCGATGGGGCAGGCGCGAGTCAAAATGCGCTGAATCGCCGGGGGCGAGGTCATACGTCTTGCCGGCCAGGTGAATGCACAGCTTGCCGGCCAGGACGTAAACCCATTCTTCTCCCTCGTGCTGAAACATCTCATCGCCGCGGCGCTGTGCCGAAACGGTCAATCGCATCGGCTCCAGATTGCTGAATCGGCTCTTGCTTGACAGCGGCAAATAGCTCAGCCCGTCGCTTTGCACCGGCCGCGCCGAGTGGCCTCGCACAATGACGCACGGGTCGGTATTTTCGTCGGAGCGTTCAAACAGATCACCCAGCGAAACACCGTACGTCCGGGCCAGCGTCAGCACCACCGCGATGGAAGGCTGGCGATCGCCCGCCTCAAGCCGCGAAAGAAACGGCTTGGAAAGCCCCGTCCTTTCGGCCAATTCTTCCAAAGTCCACCCGCGACTCGAGCGTAGGTCTTTAAGCCTCACGCCGAAGTCCGCGAGCTGCGCTTCGATCAGTTCGTTTTCCTCCATGGTTGCCACATTGTAACAAAGTTTGCCTGTAAGGCAACAAGAAAATTTTTGAACGCCCAAAAAAGAAGTCGAACCGCCAAGGACGCCAAGAAAACGTTCCAAGTGAATTAATCTCTTTATTTTCTTGCCTTGGCGTTTCTTGCGTTCTTGGCGGTTGAATGGGTTTTTCTTTGATTGTCTTTAGTGCTTCGCATTGGCCGCGTCTACCGCCTGTTTCACTGCTTGATAGAGCGGTTGATCTTGCGTCAGCGGCGGTCCGGCTTTCCAGAAGTTTTCGTCCCAATACGGTTGCTCGCGGAAGAATCCGTGCTTCTGCGGATCGCCATAAACCAGGTTGTCGGTTTCCAGTTTGTCGAAAGCCTTGATGGTCATCTGCCCCCGGATCGACTGCGGAAATTCGCCGATTCCGCTCAGCACGTTGTCCCATCGCCCCATGGTCCGGTCCAGCATCGTCGGCGGATCGCTGAGGAATTCGTCGATCCAGACCAGCAGGCTGCCGCGCGGGGGAAGTTCGTATTGATCCTCGTAGCGTTCGCTCAAATCAGCCACGGGGTGGAGGCACAGATTAAAAAACTGCGTGTGCGGGTGAAGCAGCAGGTACGGCGCCACGCAGCGCGAACAGTCGCGCACGCTGCATGCCCCGGCCAGGAAGACGATGTTCTTGAATTCGCCCTTGTCGTCCCGCTCAATCTCTTTGGTCAGCAACTCATTGATCACCATGCTCCCCATGCTGTGCCCGACGAGGGTGATCTCGTAGTTGGGAACCGGCAGATTCTTATTCTTCGCCTCCGCTTGCAGGCCAGCGATATGCTCGAACAGCTTGTCCACCACCAAGCGCACCGGCCCGACAGGCTCTAAATCCTCCGAATCATCACGGGATTCCTCCACCGATCGCGGATGGGCCCGGCGCAGGAAATCCGGATTGCGATCCGAGCCGTCCACCAGCAGGAGCGTGCGGCGAATCATGTTGTCCCACGACGATTTGCCAAAGCCGTCGAGAATCCACGACAGCCCGAATTTGGAGGGAATGGTCGCCGTGTAGATGGCCGCCAGGCCGGCCAGTTCGCCGCTGGTCACCGACGTGCTGCCGATGGAAATCATGATCTGCTTTCGCCCCGGCATGTAGGGGTCGAGCGTCGGGTTGTTCTTCGCGTCATCGGCATACAGATCGCTGAGGCGTTTGAATTGCTTGAGGCTGTTTGAAAACGGCGCGTACTGCACCCAGTTCAAATCCGGCTGGTTCAATCGCACCGCGGCCAGGTCTGCCTGCACGGTCTGCGAATCGCTGCCGATCTGCTCCGACCAGACCACCGGAATGCGCGAGATGGCTCGCCCCAGGTCGGCGATGAGATAAAACGGCGAGAGAAGGGCCCGAGCCGTTTTCGCCGGCTCCTGGTATTGCTTTTCGCCCTGCGATACCGTGAAGAGATGCTCGCCATAGCTGGAGAGAAAATCAGAATCCCAGTCGATGTAAATCGGATACGAGCCGCCCGACTTCACGCCCGATGACTCGGCCAGCGCATCCTGCGAGGCGTCGGAGAGGCTGGTCAAACCTCCGTGTATGAAAATGAGCACCTTGCGCGTTTGAGTTTGATCGGGGCGGGACGCGTGCCACTGGTCCATGGCGCTAAGGATATGGTCGATGTAACAATCAAACTCCCCATTCTCCTTCACGCTTAACTGCTTGAACGGTGCCACCGGATCGTGCGGCATGGCATCGGAATCCAGCGATACAACATAATCATGCACCGCCACCGGCGGGCTGTACTGCGCGCAACCTGCCGTGAGCATGGCCAAA
>JBEKYH010000219.1:0-7969 GCA_049511115.1 Tepidisphaeraceae bacterium
GCGACAGTTTATTCACATCGGCGGCCGGCTTTTTCGCCGAGTTATCCACAATGCTGCTGCGCTGGCGTCCGGAGGGCCGCTGCGCAGCATCATGGATAACGTCGGAAACGGTATCAGGTGACTCAGAATCGGCAGACGTTACAATTCGCGCCAATGGCTAAGAAGAATCAGACGCCGCCGAAGAGCTTTGAGGACGCGCTGGCGGAATTGGAGCGGTTGTTGGCCGAGATCGAGGGGGGCGAGATCGGCCTGGAGGAGAGCCTCTTGAAGTACGAGCGCGGTAATTTCCTCATCCAGCATTGCCGGCAGATTCTGGGGGCGGCGGAGAAGCAGATTGAAATGCTGAATAAGCCATCGGATATTGCCAATGACGCGGCGTCCGACGTTACGCCGGCTGATGAGGATTCAGATTTGAAATAGGCCGTGAGTTATGCCGCCGCCGCGCGAGGGGCGGATTCCCGTTGGATTGGGGCAATTCCCAACGGTGCAACTGCCCGTTCTGTCATTTGTGACTTGGCTATTGCCATCAACCCGCACATCACTCCCAGCATCGGCGTCGCCAATATCAAATGCGTGGGCCGAGCGATTAGCGTGGAAATGTGGAGGGTCGCGTACAAGACAATCCATCCCCAAAGCAAGGGCCGGTCCTCTCGCCCGCGCATGGATTCCGCGGCGAAGAGGACGGCGGGAATAGCCAATATCATCAAGTCATAATCAAAACAAAACGGAACGAGCAGGGGGCTGGCGATGATCGTTGCGGCGATGAAGCGATCGATCTGCGCTCGGTCGTGCCGGGCTTGCAGGGCGATTCGAGCCAGCGCCCCTGCAACCGCCAGTTCGCTTGTCCACCAGAGCAGGGCGGTGATTGGGCTCGTCGTTCCCGGCGCGGTTCCCTGCAGGAGCAAACGCCAGAAGGCTTTGAGCGTGACATGGCGATCCCACGCATATGGGCTTAGCTCCTGCATGACGGTCAAAAGTCGCGGCAACTTCTGAACATAATCCGTCATCGCGCCCGGCATGGTGAAGATCGTGATACCCGCCAAGGCGAGGGCCGTTACGGTAAATCCGGCCGCGGCTGGCCATCCGAGGCTGAAGCAAAGGGCGATGCCCAGAATCGCCGCGTGCTGCGGTTTATACAGCAGCAGTCCCGCGATCAACCCGGACACAAACGCGCGGCGGTTTCGCCAGAAGGTGACCGTGAGTGTCAAAAGCAGCAGGGTGAGAAATGTGTTCTGGGCGTGCGCAAAAACGGCCAGCACGGGATTGGATGCGAAAATCACCAGCACCAGCAGGCTCCAATTTCGCCAATCGCCGGCATTGGGAATCATCCTGGCCAGCAGCACGATCGAGGCGATGAGCATCGCCAGCCCCATGCCCTCCCACAGCAGCAGGGCTTTGGGAAACGGCAAGGCTGAAAACGGCGCAAACAGCCACGCCGCAAACGGCGGATTCCACCACGGGCCAAAACCGGTGGTAAAGCCGGCGGTTTTCGCAGCCTCGGACTCCAGCCGTTTGATCGTGGTCAGGTCGTACAGGTTGTGGAACTGCCCCGCGCGGGCCAGCGTTCCGGCGCTGTAAAACGCCAGAAAGTCGTGCCCGATCATGTCACTGCGCACCGCTTTATCCGGCGATACGAACACATTGCCGATTACAAGGGTGAGCATAAACAGCGACAGCAGGCCGCCAACCTTCCAAAGCAACCGGCGCGTACCGCGCGGGCGAGGATGGCTGGTGAGTTCCATCATGCCGCTAACCGAGTTGGGGTTGTGATCAGAGAGGGAGCAGCATTCGCGGATTCACCGCCGACGGCCTTTCGCAATCGCCCGATGAGAACAACCGACAGTGCCGCCAGAATGATCGGAGCGATGGGCGCGGGCACAATCCCGCCAATCATGGGATTGAGTTCCATCGCAATATAGAGGGCGATCCAAGCCGTAACGGTTGAGCGGTCGGTTCCATGTCGGATTCCATCGGCCGCACACAGAACGGCGGCAATCGCGAGCAGCGTCATGTCGTAATCCATGTAGTACGCGTTGAGCAGGGGGGTAACGACGATGGCTGTGGCAATGAGCTGATCGGTGCGCTTGGCACGAACTTCACTTGCGCCTATACGTCCAGCCTCTTCTCCCCGCCCCCGGTATTCCGGGGGAGGGTCAGGGAGGGGGTTCTTGCGAGCGATCAACACCGCACGGAGGAAGAATGCTCCAAGCGACACGCCGCATATCGCGCTCAGTACGCGCGTCATCCCGTTGGGCAGCGCCCCAACATGCCCTTGCAACAGCAACCGCCAGAAGGCGAGAAACGTGATATGCCGATGCCACGCATATCGCGGCAGCGATTGAATGACCGCCAGCGTCGCGGGCAATTGATGCAGATAATTCGTCAGCGTCCCGGGCATTGCGACGAGCGTGATTACCAGCAGCGCCAAAGCGCTAATCGCAACTCCCGCTGCCGCGCGCCGTCCCTGCGAAACAACCAACACGATCGCCACCACGCCACCCACCTGCGGCTTAAACAGCAGCAAGCCCGTCAATATCCCCGCGGCAAACGCCTTTTGCGATCGCCACAAATGCACAACACCGCAGAGAATCAAAAGCGAAACAAAGGTGTTCTGCGCGTGCAGCATCGCCTGCCACGCCGGCAAAGCGCCGAGCAAAAGCAGGGGGATCAGCCCGGCATAACGCCACGGCGTCGGCTGAGGAAGCAATCGCACGAGCAGCATGGTCGCAGCGCCCAGGCAAACCAGCAAAACGGCCGTCCACACCAAGAGCGCTGTCGCATAACCAAACCGCGCCAGCGGGGCAGCCGCCAGCGCGACGAATGGCGGATTCAAAAATGCGCCGTATTGGTTTTCCAGACTCAAGCCCGCAGCTTGGCACGTCTGCCGCTCCATTTGTGCGATCGCCGCCGCGTTGTACAGGTCCTGCGTCCTTCCCTGGCGCACAAGCTGCCCCGCGGTGTAGAACGGCAGAAAATCGTGCCCATACATCCGCGCCGTGAATGCTTGATCCTTGGTAACGAGGAGGTTGCCAACAGCAAGCGTGAGGAGATAGAGCACCACCAGCCCCCCGGATTTCCAGAGGAGCTTATTTATTGGGCTGCCCAGCGCGTCTCCCATTGCGTGGGTATCGACTTGCCGAAGGCATTGGGTTGGTGGCAAATAGTTATCGGGCTGGTGTGGATATAAGGCTATGATGTTGCCATGGTGAACTTCGGCATCTGGTTACGGAGAGTTGCCTGCGCTGCGTATCTGGCGGTTTTTACCCTCAGCTCGCTCTGCCGCGCCGCTCCCGACGCGACGCATCCCACGACTAACCCCATCCCTCTCGGCTCAGCCTACGCCGCGACGACCGTGAACACGACCATTTACCGCGTCAACGCCCTCGCCAGCGCCGGCGGCTTCCAATTCGTTACCTATTACGATCCTGACGGCCGCATCGTGGTTGGCCGCCGTCACATCAATGATGCGATCTGGGATTTGGAACCCCTGCAAACCAAGGGCAAGGTGACGGATGCTCACAACGACGTCGTCCTGGGCATTTCCTCCGACGGCTTTGTGCATCTCTCCTTTAACCACCACGATCAGCCGCTTCATTACTGCGTTAGCGCGCACCCCTACGACCCCACCTCCTTTGGCCCCCAGCAGCCCATGACCGGGCAGAACGAAAGCAAGGTCACCTACCCCCAATTTATCGCCGGCCCCGGCGGCACGCTTTATTTCTTCTACCGCGACGGCGCCAGCGGCAACGGCTCGCTCTGTCTCAACCTTTATGATCCCGCCGCGAAAAAATGGCACGCCATCTGGCACCCTCTCATCGACGGCGAAAACAAATGCAATCCCTACTGGTGGCGACCCGCGATCGCCGCGGATGGGTCGATTCACTTGGCCTGGTGTTGGCGGGATACGCCCGACGCCGAAACCAACCATGACATCTGCTACGCGGTCAGCCACGATGGCGGACTCACCTGGTTCCGCAGCGATGGCAAGCCGCAGAAGGTTCCCATCACGCCGGAAAATGCCGAGGTCATCGCGGCCATTCCCAAGGGATCGAATCTGATTAATCAATGTTCTGCGGCCGTTGACGAAAAGGGCCGCCCGCATCTGGCGCAATACATGAACGACGCCAACGGCATTCCGCAGTATTTTCACATCTGGTTCGATGGAACCACTTGGCAGCGCAACCAGGTCTCCAAGCGCACGCGAGGCTTTTCGCTCAACGGAACCGGCTCGCTGGCCATTTCCATCAGCCGTCCCGAGATAGCCATCAGCAAAAGCGGCAACGTTTATTTTATTACCCGCGACGCCGAATTCGGCGGCGGCATTCGCCTTTATCGCGCCCAGGAACCGTATCAGGATTGGACGGCGATCGATCTCACCACCAACGACCTGGGCAATTGGGAACCCGAATACGACGTCACCCGCTGGCCCCGCGACGGGCTGCTTGATCTATTCGTCCTGCCGGTTAGGCAGGGAAACCACGAGCAGACCACCAACTTCGCGGCGCAGGCCGCGGAAGTTCTCGAGGCGGCGCTCCCGTGAAATTCAAAGAGGAATGAACGCTGAGGCGCCGAGGCGCTGAGGAAGAAAATGCGGAGGAATTCAAATGCAGATTTTGCATTCCTCATCTTTTCTGCCTCTGCGCCTCGGCGCCTCAGCGTTCATTCCTCCTGCTTGAATTCAAACGCGGTTCATCAACTCGATCGCCATCTCCGCCACTTTTTTTGATGCTCCCGGCACATTCAGCGGGGCGATCATTTCCGCCAGTTCCTTACGCTGTTCGGCCAGTTTTTCGGGGTGGCGCAGATAGTCGAGCGCGCATTTGGCGACGCATTTGGCCGAGCCGTGCCAGGGGACGAATTCCGGGGCGATTTTCTTTCCCGCGGGGCTGAGGATGTTCACCAGCGAGAACGTTCGCGCGTTGATGATCCAGCGGCCCAGCAGATTCCACAGCAGCCAGTTGCCGCGATAGACGACGATCATCGGTACATTGTGCGCCGCTACGTGCAGAGCGGCGGTCCCTGAAACGGTGATGCACAGATCGCAGCGCGGGACCAGTCTGTCGAACGAGTCGATCGCCATCGTGTAGCGATTGGTGCGCCCGCGCCGCTCGACTTCCTCGCGCACGATGCCGTCGGTATTGCGCGTGGTCGGCACCACGAAGCGAACATTGGGAAACTCGCGGACGATTTCCGCCGCGACATCCAGCAGGGGCCCGAAGTTGGCCTTGGCCACGCCGCGCCGCGAGCCGGGCAGCAGGCCGACCGTTGGGAAGTAGCGCGGCGGCGCTTCGATCTTTGCGGGGACGCGGTCAAAAAGGGGGTGGCCGACAAAAGTGGTATTCACGCCGCGCGATGAAAACCATTCCTTTTCAAATGGCAGGATGCACGCCAGGCGATCGACGTATTGCCGAAGCCGCTTGACGCGCCCCGGCCGGCTGGCCCATGCCTGCGGGGCGATGCAATAGAGGACTGGTTTGCCGGCTTTTTTTGCCAGCCGCGCAAACAGCCAGTTCATCGACCAGGAATCCACGCAAATATGCAGGTCCGGCGGCGTCTTCTGGTAATACTTGCGCGTCCACGCCAGGAGCTTATGCACCTCAACGGTCCGGAGCACTGCCTTCAGCCCCATGGCGGCGCGGCTGACCGTATCGCGATGAATCTGCACCCCCGCCTCGCGCATCGCGGCCCCGCCGTGGCCCTCGATAAGGATGTCCGGATCGAGCTTTTTCAGTTCGACGGCGAGCCTGGCCGCGTTGGCATCGCCGCTCACTTCGCCAACCGTAATGAAGACGCGCCGCGGCATGAACGATTCAGTATACTGCCAAAAGGCGAACGAACCGCCAAGCGGCAGAAAAGCAATTGAACCGCCAAGGCCGCCAAGAACGCCAAGAAATTAAGAAAAGGGACTTTGGGGATCTGGAAGATGCGTGTCTTTGATTTTCCGGCCAGATTTATGAATCTCCCGGATTTTCTTGGCGTTCTTGGCGGCCTTGGCGGTTCAATTTCCTGTTTTGAATTGAAGGAGCAGTCGTGTCTGACCAATTAGCAGTGATTTTCGATATGGACGGCGTTCTGGTTGATAGTTATCAGGCCCACCTTGAGGCCTGGCAGGTGTCGGCCGGGGCTTATGGGCTGGAAATGTCGGTTGAGATGTTCGGCAAAACCTTCGGCCGGACTTCGCCCGATACCATTCGCATGGCCTGGCCGGGAAAGTTCGACGAGAGCGGCATCAAGCGGTTCGAGGATGAAAAGGAAGCCGCCTATCGCGCGGCCGTGAGAGCGCATTTTTGCGAGGTGCGAGGGGCCGGGAATCTGGTTCTGGCCTTGCACGGCGCGGGATTTCGCATGGCCATCGGCTCGTCAGCGCCGGCGGAAAACGTTGCGGTGGTAAAAGCGTGCATCCCCAACGGGCAGTGGATCACGGCGGTGGTCAGCGGCTCGGAGGTGCAGCGCGGCAAGCCGGACCCGCAGGTTTTTCTGATGGCCGCCAAAAAATTGGGCATCGAGCCGAGCCATTGTGCCGTAATAGAAGATGCCGTCGTAGGCGTCGAAGCCGCACGCCGCGCCGGCATGGCCTCCATCGGCCTGGTCGGGACCGCGCCGAGAGAGGCGCTGGCTAAGCACGCGCACCTGGTCGTCGATTCCCTCACGGAGTTGAATCCGGCCGTCATTGAGGAAAGAATTCGCGGCAATAAGATCGCGGGTTGATTCTTAGCACGAGTGGGCTAGACAATTTGGCATCACCATGGCCATGAACCGCTTTGAGCGCCGGCTGCTGATCGATACTTTTCTATTCGGAGTTGCGCTGACGCTGGTGGCGGTCCTGGCTGATCGCCTGGGTGGTTTGCGCACGCTTGAACTGTTCCTTGACGACCACCGCGCAACCTATTTTCAGTTCTTCCGCTCCCCGCCCACTGACCAATTGGTGCATCTGGACATGGACGACCGCGCTCTTCAGGACGTCGGAAGTTGGCCATGGCCGCGCGAAAAACTGGCCGCGATTATCGATGAACTCAACATGGCCGGCGCCAAAGTCGTGGACATGGACATCCTCTTCTCCGAAGCGCAGCGGCCGACTATTGAAGTCGAAGGCGAGCCTCCCATCGACCACGACGGGATGTTCGCCGCCGCCATGAGGCGATTGGCCCAAAACCCGGGCGAAGGTGTGCTCCTTCCCTGGAGCGTCAATATTATTGACCCGCCCGAACGCGACCCAGCGGTGCTGGCGGTTTTTCCGGCGATGCGCGAGGAACTGGAGCGCGACCTGGAATTGAACGAGGACGGTCTCAAACAGCGATTGATCGCCCGGGGTCTGAAAGATTACGATCTGGCGAATTTGATCGACGGCTATGTCAACCGCGCGCTTGAAGAAGCCATGTTTTTGCGGATTCGGCGCGAATTGGAAGCAGGGGGTTCCCCCGATCCCGAATCGCTTCGCAAAAAGCTCTTGCCCAAGGATTTTGCCAGCGGCATCCGCGGCGATTTGATGAATGTACTCAAGATGGTCCTTCCCCACGTTGAGTCGTTTGAATCGCTAGGGCGTTTCATGCGCCCCGCCCGGCCGGATCTTCCACCACTTTATGGCCAAGAACTCGAACAGGCAGTCCCTGTTCCGCAGCTTGCGGAGGCGGCCGCGTTTTCCGGCTTCGTTGACGTTCCCAATCTGGACGACGGAAGAGTACGCAGCATTCCGCTCTGGCTTTTGGACCGCGGCCGGATGGTCCCGCAAATGGGACTCTCGCTGGCTTGCGCCGAGTTGGGCGTTAATCCACGCGATCTGATCCTGGCGCCGGATAGCGTCACTATTCCCCTTCACGGCGGCAAAAGGATCGTTATTCCCGTGCATATGGTGCACGACCGTTACCAGGGGGATGTGGGAATGATGATGGACATTCCCTGGTTTGGCTCGGGGGCCTGGCAAACAATGTACGATTGGCCGAATCACCGCCTTTTTGCCCAACATCACTCG
>JBEKYH010000220.1:0-7911 GCA_049511115.1 Tepidisphaeraceae bacterium
CAAGTTCTGAATGCGCGTCGCCGACACGCCGTAGGTGGAGGCCTGATCGCGCAGAATGTCGATCTGAAGGTTGGGAGTTCGATCGAATAGATCCGAATTGACGCTTTGGAAAAGCGCGTGGTTGGCTCGAAGTTTATTGGTGACGGCTGTGGCCACCTTGTAGACCTCGCTCGGATCGATTCCGCTCAAGCAATATGAATATGCTCCGAGGTTTTTGTTGAGGCCGGTGCTAATGGACAAGACCGGCTGTGGATTCATAACGGCGACTATTCCAGGCACAGTGCCAGACAATCCGCCCATTAGCTGGCCCGCGACTTGATCAATGGGCGCTCGCAAGCCGGGGTCCTTGAGGAACGCCAGGAGCAGGCCCTGATTTCCGTTGAGGACGCCGCTGAATCCAGTGAGTGTGAAGGTGAGGTCAACGGCGGGATTGGCCTGCAGCACCTTCTCCGCCTTTACCTGCAAATCGCGCATCGCCTGGGGCGAGTTACCTTCCTGAGCGATCATGAACCCGACAATGAAGCTGCTGTCCCCGACAGGCAAAAATCCCTTCGGTACCACGTTAAAGAGATAGACCGTAAAACCGAGACAGGTTACCCAGATGATGGCCGACACCCAGCGATGGCGGAGGAAGAACCATAGCGAGCGCCCATATGCGCCCAAGACGCGTTTCTCAACGGCCCCGATGACCCGCTCCACCCACGTCTTCTTCGCTCCCGGCCCGCGATCGCGCAACAATCGCGCGCACATCAGAGGAGTCAGCGTCAGCGAAACAATCCCCGACGCAAAGATCGAAACGATGATCGTGACCGCAAATTCGCGGAAGATGCGCCCAACCAGACCGCCCATGAACAGCAGCGGCAAAAACACCGCCGCGAGTGAAATGGTCATGGCCAGAATCGTGAAGCTGATTTCGCGCGCCCCGTGAACCGCTGCCGTCGCCGCGGTCTCGCCCCGCTCCATGCGCCGCACCGTATTTTCCAGGAATACAATCGCGTCATCCACCAGAAAGCCAATGGCCAGCGTCAGGGCCATCAGGGAGAGATTGTCGAGGCTGTAGCCGAGCACCTGCATGACAATGAAGGTCATGAGCAGGCTCAACGGCAGGGCGACTGCCGGAATCAACGTATCCGATGCCCGACCCAGGAATACAAAGATCACCAAAACGACCAGGACGAAAGCGATGATCAGAGTCGATTGTACGTCCTGCACCGAATGCACGATCGAAACCGATCGGTCATAAATTGGGGTGATCGTCACACTTGGCGGAAGCTCCGCGCGGATGACTGGGAGCAGATCGCGTACCGATTGAGACGCTTCCACTGCGTTGTATCCCGCTTTGCGAGAAACGGCAATGACCACTGTAGCCGAGGGGACTTTATATCCGCGCACCCAGAAGCGCATGTTGATTCGTTCATCAACCACCGTGTCATTCGCCTGAGCCACGTCCTTCAAATAGATCACTTGGCCGTTGTGGTTTCCGACGATGAGATGACCGTATTGCTCGGCCGATTCGAGCTGCCCCTGGGGTTCCAAAAGAAACGTGTTATAGCGCCCGTCGAATTGGCCAGATCCCTGATAGCTGGTGCCGTTCTTAATTGCCGTGGCGAGATCGTCCATCGTCAAACCGCGGATCGCCAGTGCCGAAGGATCGGCCTTGATGCGGATGGCGGACTTGGTGCCGTATACCTGGACGCGACTGACGCCGGGGAGGATGCTGATGCGCTCGCCGATCTGCGTGTTGGCGTAATTATAGAGTTGCGCCCCCGTTACGGAGTCGCTGGTTAAGCCGATATACATGAGTGGCTGATCATTAGGATTGTTCTTGGAAAATATCGGCGGACTCGGCAAGTCCTGCGGCAGGTTGCCCGCGGCTTGGCTGATGGCAGTCTGGACGTCAGTCGCAGCGGCATCAATGCCTTTGTTCAAAGCGAATTGAAGCGTAAAGCTCGTGTATCCCTGCGTGCTGCTGCTGGTCACCAGCTCCAGCCCGGGTATCTGCATGAATTGCCGCTCCAGCGGCGTGGCCACGTTGTTCGCCATCGTCTCCGGCGTCGCCCCGGGATACGAGACCGACGCCTGAATCACCGGGTAATCCACCACCGGCAGATCATTCACCGGCAGCGATCGGTACGCGGCGATGCCAAAGAGGATCACCGACAGCGTCAACAGCGCCGTCATCACCGGACGGCGGATAAACAGCAGCGATAAATTCACGGGTTTGCCCCCGCATCCGCGCTGGCCTGCGGTGAAGCGGCCGCCGCCGGCATCGGCAATCGCACCGGCGCGCCGGGAATCACAAAGTATTGGCCCGTTGTAATGATCTTTTCCCCCGGCTTCACGCCGCTTTCAACCACCAGCATGTCTCCCTGCCGCTGTCCCGGCGTAATCGGGCGCAATTCGGCCGTCATGTCATCCTTCACGACATACACATACGGCCCCGTCTGCCCGATCTGCTGCGCGGTCGCCGGAATCAGAACCGCATTCTTCTCGACCTTCAAAATCAGCCGAACCTTCACCCACTGTCCGGGCCAGAAATGATGATCCGCGTTGGGCAGCGTCGCGCGCAGTTTCACCGTCCCGGACTGATTCTGCACCTGCGTGTCGATAAAAGTCAGCTTCCCCTCGTGTCCTTCATCCGTATCGCCGGGAAGCGTCACCAGCGTCTTCAAATCTCCCTCGGCGGCATGTTGCCGGACGGCGGGCAGGTCGCTCTCGGCGCACGTGAAATCAATGTAAATCGGATCGAGCGTCTGGATGACCACCAGCGGGCCTTGGCTGCCGCTCATGGAGTTCTGGCTTACCACGGTGCCGATGTCCACCAGGTGCTGCCCGGCCCGTCCGTCCACCGGGGAATCGATCGTGCAATACTCCAGATTCAGTCGCGCGGTTTCCACCGCGGCGTTGCTCCCCTCCAACTGGGCCATGGCCAGATCCAGCGCGTTTTTCTTCGTGTCATAGTCGTCCTGCGAGACGGCCTTGGTGGGTAGGAGGTCCGTGTAGCGCTGGAACTGCAATTTGGCAAAACTGACGGCGGCCTGGCTTTGCTGCTGGCTGGCCAGCGCCTGATCCAGCGCCGCCTTGTAGGGCCGAGGGTCAATCGTGAAAAGCAAATCGCCCTTATGGACATCAGCCCCGTCGGTGAAATGAATCTCCGTCACCGGCCCGGTGACCTGCGGAATGATCGACACATATTGCAGCGCCGTCCCCGTGCCGATCTCATCAAGGTAATCCGGCACGTCTTTGGCAATCGCCGGCGTCACCGTGACCAGCGGCGGAGGCATCGCAAATCCGGCCTGCTGCTGGCCGCGGTTGCAGCCGGCCATCAGCACCGCCGCTAAACCAGCGGCGCAGGCGGTCATCACATATTTCTTCATGGTTTTTCTCTTCTTGTATTCCCGCGATACTCTCTTGCGAGTTTTGATACCGATCAGTACCATGCTATGATACTGATCGGTATCATGTTAATCAACCTCCAGCGGAGCACAAGATCGCCGAGCCCGATTCGCAAGAGCAAGAGCAAGAGATCGGAATGACCACCAAGACCCTCGCCCGCAAAAAATTGCCCCGCAAAGGCGAGCCGCCACGGCAGCGAATCCTCGCCGCCGCCGAGGAACTCTTCCTCCGCCAGGGAATCCGCGGCACCGGTGTCGAAGCCATCGCCGAAGCCGCCGGCACCAACAAGATGGCCCTCTACCGCCACTTCGGCTCCAAGGACGAACTCGTCGCCCAGTGGATGAGGGCGCGCACCGCCGAATGTTACGAGTTATGGGACGAACTCGCCGGCCAACACCCCGGCGACGCCCGCGCGCAGCTCATCGCCTGGATCAAACAACTCGCCGAAAACATCGCCGAAGCCGACGAGCGCGGCTGCCCCTTCGCCAACACGCTCGCCGAAATCCCCGAAAAAGGCCACCCCGCCCGCCACGTCATCGAAGCCCACAAACAGCGCCAGCGCAAACGCTTCGTGCGCCTGTGCAACGAAGCGGGAATCCCCGACGCCGAATTCGTAGCCGATGAATTATTCTTCCTCCTCGAAGGCGCCCTCTCCTCCGCCCCCAGCATCGGCTACAAAACCGTCGGCAAACGTTTGATCCTCATGGCCGAGCAACTCATCGGCGCGGAAATTCCGACCAAGCGCACAGTCGGTCGCATTGCAGCCGTCTCTGGATCGCCAAAGCAAAGATGAACGCCGAGACACAGAGACGCCGAGAAGATAATTCGGAAGGTCATGAAATCTTCATCGCTTTCTTCGCGTTTAACTCTTTGAATTGGTCTTCTCGGCGTCTCTGTGTCTCGGCGTTCATTCCTCTGCTCCGATGCCCGCATGCTTGACTCTCCCCTCCCACGGGCGAGGATAACTCCATAGTGGATCGCCGCGCCAAGAAGTCTCCAGGGAAGGTTGCCGCCCCGCCCCCAATGGCGCAGCGCCTGCTCCGCTGGGACGGCTGGAAAACCCTCGGCCTGCTCGTGCTCTCCGTCCTGTTTCTCACGCTCGCCTTCGCACCGTGCTATCAATTCTATCTGGCCTGGATCGGCCTGGTTCCCTTTCTTCTGGCGGTGCGCCGATGCCGCTCCTCGACCACCGCATTCCTTTGGGCTTGGCTGGGCGGAACTCTCTTCTTCACCGCCAATATGTGGTGGATGGCCGACATCAGCGTCCTGGGGATGCTCGCCCTGATGATCTTTTGCGGCGTCCATTGGGGTTTAGTTGTCCTGCTGATTCGCTGGGGAAAGCTGTTCGACGCGCCGGCGCTGGTCGCCGTGCCGGCCATCGCCGCGGTCTGGACGGCCGGCGAATTCCTTCGCACCCAGTTTTTCACCAACCTCCCCTGGCTTTTTATCGGACATACCCAGACGCCCATCCTCTGCATGTGCCAGATCGCCGACACGCTTGGCGTCTACGGCGTCACCTTCTGGGTTCTCATGGTAAATGTCCTGGTCGCGCTGGCGCTGATCACCCCCAAAGCACGACGCAAAAGCCTCATTCCCGCCGCCGCTCTGGTCCTGGCAACTGTCGCCTTCGTCTGCGGCTACGGCTTGTGGCGCATTAATCAAACAAAAACCACCCCCGGCCCCGCCGTGCTGGTCGTCCAATCCAACTATCACCAGGACAACGGCACCGGCTCCAAAGGGGCCGATACCGACGAGGCCATGAAGTTCCATCTCGACTCCACCCAGAGCGGCATCAACAAAGCCGGTCCTGGCAACGTCGATCTGGCCGTCTGGTCGGAAACCACCGTGCAGTGGCCCATCAACTCGCAGGCCGTTCGTCAATATACGATCGTCACGCCGCGACCGGCGGGAGCCGAAATCCTGCGCACCCGTGACGAACTTTCGCAATTAGCTTCATCGAACCACGTCGCCCTCCTCGTCGGCGGCGTCTTCTGGGACAAGTTCGCCATGCAGCAACGCGACGGCGACATGCTCCCGCTTCCAACCGAAAAGCGCAATACCGCCTTTTTCTTCAACCGCAATGGCACGCTCGGCGAGGGATTCGGCCAGCGCTATGACAAAATCCACCTCGTCCCCTTCGGCGAATTCATTCCCTTCAAGGGAACCCCGCTCTACAAACTCGTCCTGGCCCTGGGACCGAATTATTATGACGAATATCAGTTGGCCGACGGCTCGGACAACGGGCTGACCGTTTTCAATCTCCCCAAGACGCCCAACGGCGCCGCCGGCGCATCCAGCCCGGCGAGTTGGCGGTTCGTCACGCCGATCTGCTTTGAAGACATCGATTCGCGCCTGTGTGCCGCCATGTTCCGCCCCGGCCCCGACGGTCGCAAACGCGCCGATTTTCTGGTGAATATCACCAACGACGGCTGGTTCGCCGCCGGCGAAAACGTGCAGCATTTTCAGGCGGCCGTCTTCCGCTGCATCGAAAACCGCGCCCCCATGGCCCGCAGCGTCAATCAGGGAGTCAGCGGCTTTATCGATTCGGTGGGCCGCTCGTCGGGCCTCCTGGCGGCGCGAACCGAAGGCACAAGCCTGATGCGGTTGAACTTGGACGACCGATTGACAATATATACCCAGTACGGCGACCTTTTTGCCTGGCTTTGCGCTGCCGGGGCCGTCGCCGCCGCGGGCGCTCCCGCGGTTGGGAGATTATTCAAGGGAACCAAGCATGTATAAGCATCGTTGGTGCGTCGGATTGGCTGCCTTTGGGTTAATGCTTTCAGCAATCGGGGCCGGCGGCTGCTCACCGGAGAAGAAAAACTACTATAACATGGTGCCCCTGCCCCCCAACGCACCGGCCGTTCCACCGGCTAAGGCAACCGCGATCGACGAAGGTTTGCGTGATTCCGCCCTCGCCGAATTGCTCACCGAAGTCGACTCCAACGACCCCACGCTCCGGTCCAACGCCCTGGAGGCGCTGCAACAAACCAGCCCGCCTGACGCCGTGGCCCCGGCCCTCAAGGGCTTGAGCGACCCCGATCCCGGCGTGCGCTTCGCCGCCTGCATGGTGGTAGGGGAGTTGAAACTCGCGCAGGCCCACGACGGCCTCCTGCGCATGCACGATGACAAGGATATCCCGGAGGTCGAGGTGGCCGTCCGCTTTGCCCTGCACCGCCTCGGCGATACGCGCTACAGCCACGATCTGGAAGCCTATTCTCGCGACACCGACCCGCAAATCCGCGGCAAAACCGCCCTGGTCCTGGGGATGCTTGGCGAACCCTCGGCGGCCGATGTCCTCCATCCCATGCGCTACGACGAGGACCCGGCCGTGCGCTTGCAGGTGGCCAGTTCCCTATGGCTCATGGGCGATGAGCAGGGCCTCGAAGACCTCCTCGCCTGGGCCATCAGCAAATATCCCGATGATCTGATCCTGGCCACACTTGCGCTCGCCGCCCCCAAGGACCAGCGCGTCATCCAGCACATCCGCGCCAACCTTGTCACCGATTACCCGGAAGTCGATTTGGCCGCCGCCCGCGCGTTGGGAGAACTGTCATCCGACGAGGGTTATACGGTTGCGACCAACGGCGCCGCCAGCCAGGACCCCCGCCAGCGCTTCCTGGCCGCCTTAGCCCTTGGCGCCATCGGCCGGCCGGATGCCCAGCCGATTCTGGCAACCTTATTGAAAGACCAATCGCCCCGCGTCCGCATCGGCGCCGCCACGGCGATCCTCCAATTGCATTAGGGTGGTCAATCTTGGCCCCCAAGGTTATCAGCCATTGCCAATTCCCAATGTTCCCATCAGCAATGAGAACTCTTCATAAGTCTTGCAAGGACCCCAATGTGCGCCCACGCTTCTTTCGCCGCCGAGCTTTTCCGCGATCCCGCCTCGTGCTCATCAACCCTACGCCGAGGGTTAAATTTGCCTAGACAGCAGATTTTTCTTGGAGAATGAGGAGTGTTTGGATATTATTTAACACGATGCTCAAGCCTGCAGTTGAATCTCCTTCGCTGCTTCGTCGTCGCTATCTCTTCGGCGGCAAGGTTCAGGGAGTAGGTTTCAGGTACACAGCTCGAAACATCGCCATGCGGCACAACGTCACCGGCTACGTCAAAAATCTTTGTGATGGCAAGGTGGAACTGGTTCTGGAAGGACCTGTCGACGAAGTGCAGTGCGTTGTGGACTCCGTAAAAGAGCGGATGGCCGATTACATCCGCCGCGTCGATGAACTCGATATGCCGCCCACCGGTGAATTTGCCTATTTTTCCATCCGCCATTGTTGAATGCTCCCGCCGCCAGGTCCGCCAAGAGGCGCCCGCCCCCTAATCAATCGCCAACCCATACGGCCCGCCCCAGGGGTTGTCCCCGGTATCGATCGAGTCGATCTGTCCCATGTACACGCCGCTGCTGCTGAACTCCTCCAGGCGGTAATTGGCATTGTCCGCCACCCAGATATCGCCGTTGGCGTCAATGGCAATCCCCAGGGCCAGGTCGAATTGGCCGTCGCCGCTTCC
>JBEKYH010000221.1:0-7907 GCA_049511115.1 Tepidisphaeraceae bacterium
CAAAGAGGAGCGCGCCCAGGGCGTAGATGTCGATGCTCCGGTCGTAACGCCCCTCGCCGATTTCCGGGGCCATGTAATGGAGCGTCCCCACGGCGACGGTCTGGCCGCTGTGGCGGGTGACGCTCATGGTTTTGCTGAGACCATAGTCGCCGATTTTGACGTAGCCGTTTTCGTAGAATATGTTGCCCGGCTTGAGGTCGCGGTGAACGATGCCGCAATCGTGGAGATAGGTCAGGCCCTTGCCGATCTCGCGCAGGAAGAATGCGGCTTTTGCCGAGCCCAGCCCTGACGGAGCGGCGTCGAGCAATTCGCGCAGGGACGGGCCGTTCACAAATTCCATGATGACCCAGGGTCGGCCGTCGTCACCGTACTTTACGTCAAAAATCGTGACCAGGTGCGGGCTTTTGAGGTTCATGCACTGGCTGATGCCGCGCAGCTCGATCTGCTCGTAGGTGTGCACCAGCTTAAGCGCGACTTCGCGGCCGCTGTCGCTGAGGGCGTAGTAAACTTCGCCAAATCCGCCGCGGCCGGCGGCGCGCTGGATGGTGAACCCTTCGAGCGGCTTGTCGCCGTGCTTGTATTGAAAACCTCTGGCTGCGATAGGTTCGTCGAGTGTCATGGCCTCTACTCCCTGGCAACGACGAAATGTAATGATCCCACGGACACGTGTGCTCCAAGTGGAATGTCCGCCGCGGTTCCGGCGGGTTTGTTATCGACACTGACATCGGCGGCGCTGCGGCAGAACAAGCCGTCGCCGCGTTTTTGCAAAACCACCGGGGCCGACAGGTCATCGACGCGAACGTGCGCCGATGAACCGGGGCCGAGGATGATCTCCCGATCCAGAAGCAGCACCTGGCGGATGGACGCGCCCGGCAGGCGCGCGCCGGCGAGATCAAGCACCGCCGATCCGCTGGCGGAACTCGGGCGGCGGAAGGTGATGCGGCAGCGATTGCCCAGGCTAATGCGGTCGCCGTCGCGCAGGAGTTTGTTGGATGCAGGAACGCCATTCACGGGGACGGCTTCAGCGGCGCGGAGGAAATAATCGTCGTCGGAGCGAGTCACGGTCACGATGGGAACATTGGCGTCGAGCATTAAAGGGATATCCACTGACCGCGATGCGCCGGCCGGGCCGATGGACACGGCGGGGCTGGAAAGGACCTGGAAACTGCCCACACCGTCCACGTGAAGGCAAAAGGACTTGCCGGGCGGCGCGTTTGGCCGAGGCGACGGATCGGGAGGCGCCGACGTTGGCTCTGCCGAATTATTATTTCCCGTGGGAAGCTGGCCGGACATTTCCACGAGAAAAAGCGGACTGCCGTGCACTTGCGACAAGGCCGCGCCAAGTTGTCTGGCGTGCTCGGCGGCTTCGGTCAACCATGGGGCGTTGGGCCAAAGGGCTGTGAGGCGCCGGAGGATTTCCTCGGCCTGATGGGGTTGGCTCAGTTCAATCGCCTGGCAAGCGGCGCGGCATTGGTTAAGAGTCTTGCGCGCTTGGTCGGTTTCGACGGTCTGGACGGGCAGGCGATCCAAGCGGCCCAGCAGCGCGGCCGCCACGTTTACGCGGCCGGCTTCAAATTCCCGATGAATATTAACGACGACCTGACGGCTGATCTTGTCGCACAGTTGTCGAAGACCCGGATCGGTCACATCGCCGCGGCCCATGGTGGCCAGATGATCCACGGCAGCTTCCCAATCGCCGGCTTCGAAAAGTTCAGTGGCTCGCTTCAATCGCGATTCCAGTCCCGCGCGACGGGCGGCTACGTCTTGCTTGAGACCTTCGACGCGGGCGTCGGGGTCGGAGATTGCCTCAAGGAGTTGCTGGCCGACGGAGAGTTGACCTTGATCGACATGCCGGCGGGCGAAGGCGACGGCTTGTCCGAGGCGGCGGTTGGCCTGATCGTTGTTTCGCATGGCGTTGTTCACGGCGGTGCGAAGCTGGGCCACGTCCGGCTGGTTGCCGCCGATCTGAACGGCTTTTTCGCAATCGGCGGCGGCCTGGAGAAGGCGGCCCGCGCCCAGGTGCCGGCGTCCGCGCTCGACGAGGGCGATCACCAATTGGCCGGCCAGTTCCTGCCCCTGCCGGTGCGCCCGAACGTCCGGTTGGCGGGCCAGATCGAAGGCCTCATCGAGCCGGCCGTCCGACATGGCGCACTCGCATTGTTTGAGACGCACCATCAACACGGCTTCATTCCTCGCCTACGCGTAATTGGCTTTCCACGCCGCCACTGGAATTGTACCGCAAAGGCCAGCGATATTGGCCTCTTTCCGGGGATTCACTCGACGGCTCATTCGCTAAAGCCGCCGCGAGAAAGGCCTGCAAATCCTCCACCATATGGCGGGAGAGATCAGCCGTATATTCGGCATCATCGTTACCACCGGCATGGCCGGCGGCGGGGATTGGTTTGGAGATTGAAGTCAACATGGGCCGCACTCCGTTACGCTGAACCAAAACAAAACAAGATTCACCACTCGCTCGGCTGCGCCTCGCTAGAGGACACGGAGGGACACAGAGGAATACAAGAATTAAATCTGATTTGATTTACCTCTGCGTCCTCCGTGTCCTCTGTGGTGAGTTTTGCATTTTCCTTTCTTCGCGCTCTTCGCGTCTTCGCGGTGAAAGGTCTTTTGCATTTATTTCACGCTGCCCGCGTCGGAGAGATCGATCGCGGGCGTCGCTGTTGGCGGTTGATTGTTGTTGAGCTGGGCATCGACCTGCGTGAGGAGGTCTTTTTCATTTACGCTGTCCAGGGGCATGGGCTGGGTGAAGCGGGCTTCCTGGGCCAACATGCGGTCGGAGATGTCCAGTTGGCGGCGGATTTCATCCACGGCCTGGGAGGCTTGGGCGAGCTTGCTGTTGTCGATTGGCTCGCCGGCGCCGGCGGCCGTCGCCTGGGCCAGGCGGTAGCGGCCTTCCAGTCCGTCGATTTCCGATTCCAGCGTGGTGCGCTGGGCGCGGGCCATGTCCAGGGCCTGCATGGCTGCGCCGAGGGCTTTTTGGCGGTCGAACAAGAGCTGTTCTTTTTGGGACTCGGCAGAGAGGCCCTGCTGGTAGTTTTGGAATCGGCGGGAGAGTTCGTCGATAAGTTCCTGGCGAGTGTAGGTGAAGTCGCCGAAGGTGAAGCTGGCCTGTGAGGTGGCCAGATTGTCCCGCAGTTTGGCGAGCCGCGTCTTTTCATCGGCGAGCGATTGCTGGGTGCGGCTGATATCCGCGCGCAGGTCGGCGATGTCCACTTCCTCCTCGGCCATCAAGCGGACGTTTTTCTCCATCTCCGGGCCGGTTGCGGCCAGCAGATCGCGGGCGCGCTGAAGCTGAAAATCGACGGGCACGCTCTCCTTCACGGTGCGGAACATGGAATTAACGGTGCTCCGCACATAGCCGCCGGCTTCGGTGCCAAAGACAAATCCGCAGACCAGGGCCGCGCCGCCGACGGCAATGGCCCCTAACTTGATGGCTCTGTAGAACATGGCTGCTCCTTATGGCTTCTCGTGGTCAGAAAACTCCAACCGGGGCGGGCTAAACCACCCCAATTGCCGGGATAGTCGAGGGCGGGGGCGAAATATTTCAGCCGTTGGGGACGGGGGCGCAGGGGAGAGATTGGAATTGTATCGCATTCCACGATCAGGGGTTCGTACAAATCGACTGTAATCAATGCGAAGTGCGTGTCTTAAGCTCGTTCGGCGGTCAACCGATGCAACAGAGGAACCGGGCGTGGTCCATGGAGTGAACAAAGCAGCAGCCGCCCCCCCGGCTTGACCCTGACAATGCAGCCTTGCAAATGCCGCCGCTGGACAACGAGGAAGCAGGCGGAGGTTGTGCGAGCGACGGTTTATCGGCCAAAGGAGTTGGAGCTAAAGTATGATTGCCACCGCACCAAACGAAGCCGCCATCAACGCGTTTATTGCCCAGCACGCCGCCATTCACGCCCTGCCGGACAATGCCATCCGAATTATCCGGATGACCAACGAACCCAATTGCAATACGGCTCAGCTTTACAAGCAGATTTCGCAGGATGCGGCGCTGGCAGCACGCATCATGCAGGCGGTCAATAGCGCGTATTATTCGCTGCCGAAGAAAATCAGCAGTTTGGATCATGCCATCACGTTTATGGGACTACGGGCGGTCAAGGAAGTGACGCTCTCGTCCACGCTGGCCTCGGCCTGCAAACCGGTTGATCTGGGCAAGTACACCGCGCGGGATTTCTGGGATCACAGCCTGGGGGTGGCGGTGCTGGCGCGCGAGCTGGCCGGGCAGGCGAAGACCGTCGATCCGCAGGAAGCGTTCACGGCGGGGATGTTGCACGATGTAGGGCTGCTGCTGACGACGCAGTCGGTGCCGGCGAAATGCGTGCAAATCTTCACCGCGGCGGAGACGCCGGGCCGTCCGTTCACGGCCGTGGAACATGAAGTCTTCAAATTCGACCACGCCGAATTGGGCGGCCGCCTGGGCGATGACTGGCAATTCCCGCCCTACATGTCGGCCGCGATTCGCTTTCATCATCAGCCGGATCAGGCGCCGGCGGAACATCACGCCATCTGTTTGCTCCTGCACATCGCCGATACGTTCTGCTGCGAGGCGAAGGTCGGATTCCCGCTGACCTGCGCCGGGCAGCAGATCAGCGATGACCAATTGGAAGCCGCTCACGTCACGCGCGAAGCGGTGGCCAAGATCTCCGCTAAACTGCGGCTGCTCTTGCGGCTGTATACTTAGCTGGGCATGACGCCTCGCCAAGGTCTCACCGACAACGTCATCAAAAGATCGGGGTAGGGGAGGCCGGTTGATGCCGGCCTCCCCTACCCCGATCATGGCTGAATTTCCTCTGCGTCCTCCGTGTCCTCTGGGGTGTAACTCCTAAGTGTGGCGATTAGGCCGCCTGTTTCGCCTCCCAGTACGGCTCCCACATTCCACTGTATTGCAGGCACCGGATCGCGCCCATTCGCTCCGCACGACGGATTCGCCAACGCGCACTGTTGATCTTCAGCCGCCGCGCCAGCGTGTTTTTTCCGCCGCCTTCGATCAAGCCGCTGCCGATTGGCAGGCCCTCTTTCAGACGCTCGCCGTACCAAAGACTGTCGCGATTGTCGCCCAGATAATTCAGCAGTTTCTTCCACGCCTCTTGTGTCGCCGCCGTGATATCCGGCGGTCCCATGTTCTTGAGGTGGTCGATGAATCGGGGGCCTCCCATCTCGATCAACTCGATCACTCGCTGGCCCACCCACTTTCCCGCGGCCTTTGTTTCCATCGCCGCCGCCGCGGCAAACAGGTAGAGCATCACGTGGTACACATCCACGACCCACTGCGCGTCCTGTTTTTTGAACCGCTTGGCCGCCTGATCCCAAATCCACTTGGCCCCGTCGGCGATAACGCTCATCTTCAATCCCTCGGGAAATCCGAGCAATTTCACCAGCCGCTCCCAACTGGCTCCGATGATGTCGCAATGGGCGATGCCGCACACCGCCAGCCGAACGCTGGGCGCTTCCAGCGGCCGCTGGTCCCACTGCTGCGGCGCAATTGGCAGAGCCGGCGTCCGTTTGCTGATGACGCTTTGGCGAATCTCCCGCCAGCCATCGACGGTGTTGATGTTCAATCCATCCGTGGAAAACTCCACAACTCCCGGCGCCGCGTCGAATGCTTTTTTCGGCTCGGGGCTGTGATTCATCCACTTCTGGATTGACTTGCCTTCCTCGTCGCATAACCGCCGCACCACATCATTGCTCACCTCCAGATGACACAATTCCTTGAGATTACGCTCGGCCTCGTCGAACGAGCAGCCGCTGCCGGCCAGCACGATCATTCGCCGGGCATGAGGCGTCACGCGATGGGGACCGGCGACTCCCGCCCAGTTTTCCCAGGGAATCTGTTTGTCTTTGCAGCCCCGGCAGACGTAATAACGCCGTGAAACCGTGATGCGGCCGACGCTGCTCAGGATGCTTTTGTTCTTGCAGCGCCTGAACGAGACGGACTGGCCGCAGGAACAGGGCAAACTGCAGACCCCTTTTTTTGCGCCCCCTGGTGGGACGCGACGGCGGTCTGGAGCATTTTGCGAAGATGTTCGAAGCCTTTTTCGTGCAGGGCGGTTTCGACGCACAACATTCCCTGTCCGTGGGGAGCGGCATTGGCCGCGTCCATCAGGCTCCGCATCGTCAGCACCGCCGATTCGGCAGCCAGCAATTCCTCAGGCGACAATGAATTGAAATCCAATCCCATATGAGCCTCCGTGATTAAGGGTTGGAGGCATTATGCCAAATTCGCCACCCTGGCGCGCTACACCCTTCTTGATACTTAGTGCATCAATGGACTGTCAAACCAAAGTAGAAATGTCCGGTAGTTCTCCAAAGTTAAAATGTCCGGTTCACGTGGTGGCGGCTTTGCGCCAGGGATGGCTGGGCGCTGGACGCCACGGTTGCTTTGAGCTACCACAACCCGCGTCGGCGGGAGGATAGGGCAACGCAGGAGTGCGACCCGAGCGCCCGTCGGCCTGATGTACCGTGATCGACCCGGTCGGATTCTCGGCCGGGTCTTTCTCTTTGGTCACGGGGATCAGCCCATGCGATAAACTCCGGGGGCTTGGGGGCAGAGCCCCCAAGGTCACTGATGCCTCGTCCACCTGTTTGAACTCCAGATACTTCCCCTTGAATCTCACTTTCATCATCCCCTCCGATCGCTTCTCGACGATCACCTTCCCGCCACGTTGCCCCGGCAAGGCCGGTGGCAACAACTGATACACTTGGTTCTCGAATCGGATCGTGTAATCGTTCATCACCACACGTTCTTCCTGGATCGACAAGATCGCGTTCAAATCCAACTCGCCAATCGGACGATGCGCGTCGTTCGCACTGGCCGGCTTGTTCGTGCAGCGACGGTTGAACCAGCCGCTGAACTTCGCGTCCAGCACCGCATTCGCCTCGTCCAGCGTTTTCGCGCTCGCCAGCCGCAATTCTTTCACCAGCCGATCCTGGCCGGTGTTCCACAACCGCTCGACGCGGCCCTTGGCCTGTGGCGAATTGGCCAGAATCAGTTCCATTCCAAGCTCGCCAATCGCCCGCGAAAACTGCGTCGCAACGCTCTGTTTCTCCTCGTAACCGGCCACCGATTCCTCGGCCCGGAAAATGCCGTGGCGATCACTGTACCAACTCACCGGCCGGCCAAACTTCCTGATCCATCGGCCCAGCACGTCCATGTACGCCCGCGTCGTTTCCGATTCATGAAACCGCAGCACGACCCGGTCCGTCGCGTCGTCGATCATGCCCACCAACGTCAGCATCGGCCCACGACCTTCCAGCCAGTCATGCTCACTGGCGTCCGCCTGCGCCATCTCGCCGAAACACGCCCGCCGCGGCCGACGCTGGCGGTGCTTGTCCCGTTGCCGCTTCCGCAGCCACAGCCCCTCGGCCAGCATCCATCCCCGCAGCGTTTCGGCGCTCACGTCGATGTCCTCATCCTCCGACAACTTCTCCGCCGCCAGCGTCGGACCAAAACCGGCATACCGCGTCCGGCACAATCCGATCGCCTGTTCACGAACCGACGCTTGGGCGCGGTTGTTCGAGGGCCGGCCGCGCAACTTGTGAATCACGCCCCCATCGCCGTCGGCCTCCAAACGCCTGAGCAGCCGCCTCACCTGCCGCTCGGATCGGCCGATCAGCCGGCCGGCCTCCGCTTGGCTCCGCTTCCCAGCCAATACCAACGCCATGACCTTCAGCACATCCCGTTCGCGCTGCGACATCAGAATCCGGTCTTTCTCCATCCCTCCCAGTGGAACACAAACCGGACACTTTAACTTGGATAAGACCGGACATTACAACTTTGGTACGACACTCACGGATTCGGCACTGTCGTTATCCGGTTATAGTCTTCCCAGTGGGCGTTCATGATGTCGATTTTGGTCTTGAGTTGGCCCGCCACATCCGGG
>JBEKYH010000222.1:0-7894 GCA_049511115.1 Tepidisphaeraceae bacterium
TGGGATGGGGATAAAGGCGTTTTGAGCGAAGTGCGGACGGTTTCGGCCCTCCCGGCGGATTTTAAGGGAACCAGCGTCAGCGCCGAGATCGCCATTCATCCCAACGGCAAGTTCCTTTATGCCACCAACCGGGGGGATGACAGCGTGGCGGTCTTTGCCATAGACCCGGACAATGGCAATCTCAGCCAGATCGAGCATATTCCCACGCGGGGGAAGACGCCGCGGAATTTCGCGATTGATCCGACCGGCCAGTGGCTGATCGTCACTAACCATGACAGTAACAACGGTTCAGTATTCAAAGTGGACCAGCAAACGGGGCGTTTAACCGCGGCAGGGGACCCATTTTCGGTGGCTTACCCGTTTTGCGAACGATTTTTACCGTTACCGTAGTGGCGCGATTTCTTGACACTCCCCGCGCCGACTTTTAATATCGCCGGGCACGACGTTCCTCCCTGGAGATCAGCATCATGTTGCGATTGCCGCGCTCCGTTGCCTGCCGGCTGCTTCCGTCTCTAACGATTGTCTGCGGATTGGCGTTGCCTCCGCTCTTTAGCCCCACGGCGTGGGGCGCAGATGCGCCCGCGACGACGGACCAGCCCGCCCCGCCTGCGGCCGCTGCTCCCGCGGATCAGACCGCTGCGCCAGCGGCTTCTCCAGCGGATCAGGCTGCGCCCACCGCCGCCGCGCCGCCAGCCGCCCCGGCTCCGGCTCCCGATCAAGCCGGCGCGCCTGAGCCTGCCCCCGCTCCGTCTGAAGCGTCGCCCCAGGAACGCCAGCTCCGCAATGACGTGGATGCCTATTTCCATTACGCATGGGTCGGGCGCTATGACCTGGCGTCGCAATTTGCCCAGAAGATCGTCGATGAGACCGCCGATCCGGCAACGCTGATTCCCGTCCTGGAAGACACCGCGAAGCTGCACGACCCCACGATGGGTTACCTGGCGCAGCTTCTGCTCTTCGATAATCAGGCCGACCTCAAGGCGAGCACCGACAAACTGCTCCTCAAAGTACAGGCGGGAAACATCGCCCGATCGCAGGACCCGGCGGTGATCGAGCAGACCATCCGCGACATGTCCGTCGGCGAGCGCGGCTATGAAAATCACCTGCCCATCCTCCGGCACAGCGGCGAATTGGCCGTGCCCGTGATGCTGCAATTCCTGCGCATCGAGGACGACCAGCACAAGCCGTATCGCGGTACAGTTCGGCGGGCCCTGGTCGATCTGGGCAAATCGGCGGTGCTGCCGCTGTTGGCTGCCACCGACACCAAGGACAAAGCTACGCTTCTGGCCGTGGTGGATGCGCTGGGATCGCTCGGTTACGACGCGGCCGCGCCGTACCTGACGCGAATCGCCAACGATCCCAATAGCAGTGAGGAAGTCAAAGTCGCCGCCAGGTCGTCGCTGGCGCGGTTGGCGCTGACGCAGACCGGAAGCGCCGACCAGTTGTTTTACGGCATGGCTTTGCGTTTCTATTACGACCGGGCCGCCCTGGGCCAGATCAACGACAACCCCGGTTCTTCGCCTTCTTCACCCATTCAGACGGGTAATTATTGGACGTGGGACGAAGCCAAGGGCCTGCAGCGCACGGAAGTCCCCGCGCCGATCTTTAATGATCTTATGACCCTGCGAATGTGCGAGCAGGCGCTGTCTTTGAACCCCAGCATGGCCGAGGCCGTCGCCCTCTGGCTGGACGCCGACAACAAGCGCGAGGCGGACCTCCCCGACGGCTCGACCGATCCGGTCATGGGAAGCCAGCCGCCGGCGCATTACTTCAATGTTTCCAGCGGAGCCAGGCATATTGACGACGCGCTGGCACGCGCTCTGACCGACCGGAATTCGGCGGTCGCGCTCAAGCTCACGCATTCACTCGGGTTGATCGTCGGCCGCAGCACCATGAGCGGCACGGATGGTCAGCCGCTCTGCGACGCCCTGCACTTCCCCGATAAATCGGTCCGTTATGAGGCGGCGTGCGCTTTGGCGTCGGCGCTGCCGGACAAGCCGTTCAGCTCGCAAGAGCGCGTGGTGCCGCTATTGGTTGAAGCCATCGGCGGCGGAGGCAATGGAAACGTGCTGGTGCTGGGCCCAAGTCAGGATGACGCCAATTCGCTGCAGGATACGCTGCGGAAGCTGGGATACATCACCGCGGCGGCGGGTTCGCCGGGCGACGTGGTGACGGCGGCGAGCGCGCTTCCGTCAGTCGACGCAATCATCATCGCCCGCGGAACCTCCGACGAGGCGGTGGCCCAGATGATTTCCGTGGCGGCCCAGGCGCCCCGGCTCCAGGGCGCTGTGGATGTGATCCTGAGCGAGAATGACACGGGTTTTGCCGCCGCGCAGGCGTTGAATAATCCGCTGGTTTCAGTCAGCACTCAGACCGGCGGCGACACGCTGAAGAAGGACATCGAAGCGGCCCGCGCCAAGGCCGGCCTGGCGCCGTTGAGTGCGGACGCGGCGGCTGGCTATGCCATGCGATCGGCGTTGGTGATGGAGAGTCTGGCGATCAACCACAACACCATCCTGGACCTTGGCCCGGCCGAGCCGGGATTGCTCACGGCCCTCGATGGGACGAATGCCGACCTCGTCGCCGCCATCGGCAATGCATTGGCCCGGCTCTCCTCCAGCGACGCGCAGCGCGGCATTGCCCATCGCGCTCTGGACGAGCAGGCCCCCAAGGAAATTCGCATCCCCCTCTTCCGGGCCTTGACCGTCAGCGCCAAGGCGTTTGGAAATCAACTGGACGCCCCGCAGGTGGAAGCGCTGCAGAAGCAGGCCGTCGATACCGCCGACCAGGACATCCGCTCCGCCGCCGCGGAGGCCCGCGGTGCGCTGAATCTGCCGACGGACCAAGCCGCGAGCCTGATCCTGAATGCCACGGGGACGGCGAGCCGTTAAGAATTGGTTCGGCGGCTGGAACGATAAGCTAACCACATGGCTTTGGTTATCATTCCCAGCATCGATTTGCGCGACGGAAAGGTCGTTCGCCTGCAACAGGGGGACTACGGCAAACAGATTGGATATGCGATTGAACCGGAACAAGCAGCCGCCCAGTTCGCGGCCGCCGGGGCTACGTGGCTGCATATCGTGGACCTGGACGGGGCCAAAGCGGGCCGGCCGTCCCAGACAGACCTTATTGCTCGAATCAAGACCGGCTCATCCCTGCGCGTGCAGGTAGGGGGAGGAATTCGCTCAACGGCAGACATCGATGCCTTGCTGGAAGCGGGAATCGAGCGGGTTGTCGTGGGAACCAAGGCGATGGAGGACTGGGATTGGTTTGCCGGCCTTGCGCGGCAGGAGGCCTACCGCGGGCGGCTCATCCTGGCGCTGGATGCCAAGGACGGGCATATTGCCACGCGCGGCTGGACGCACACGACCGGCAAACTCGCGGTGGATGTGGCTCGCCAGGTCAGCGGCTGGCCGCTGGCGGCGATCCTCTACACGGATGTCGCCAAGGACGGGATGTTGCAGGGGCCTAATCTCGCGCAGACGCGGTTGCTGGCCGAGGCGGGCGATGTCCCGGTCATTGCCAGCGGTGGCGTGGGGACGATCGAGCATATCCACGCCCTGCGGCAATTACCCGTCTGGGCGGCTATTGTGGGCCGCAGCCTGTACGAGGGAACGGTCGATCTGGCCGCGGCTATTGCCCTTGCGGCGGGATGATCGTCGGCGTCGGCCCGGTTCCTGGCGTGATGTGCATCATTTCCAGGTCGAAGACCAGCGTCGAGTTGGGGGGGATTTTATCGCCGCGGCCGTCCGCCCCATAGGCGAGGTTCGGCGGAATGACCACCTCTCGCTTGGCGCCCACGCGCATGCCGGTGGCCGCTTCATCGAATCCGGCGATGGCATCGCCGTTGCCCAGCTTCAAAGCCCACGGATCACCGGTGTTGTAGGAATTGGCGAATTCATCGCCGCCGTAATAGAGGCGGCCGCGATAATTGACGGTGACTTCATCCCCCGGTTTGGACGGCACGCCGGTTCCGTCTTTCACTTCGACGATTGTGAGGCCTGATTTCGTGATGCGTTTGTCGCCGGCGGCTAGAACGAGGGCCGGCTTGGTGGTGGGCGCGGCGGGAGGCGCCGCTTCGGTCAATCCAAGCTCCGGCGGCGCTGGCGGGATCATCTCGTAATGAATGGCGGCCGCCCCCGTCCCGAGCAGGCAGGCGATGACCGATGCAATGATTGGCGTGGACGATTTCATGCTCCTCTATTCAATGCGGATTGCCCCAGCCGGTCAAGGATGTTGCGCCGCCGATTCTGATAGGCGGAGTCATCCATCACCGCCGCGGCCCCGGTTGTTTCCAGCGGCGCATCCAGCGGCACCCAGCTCTTGCATCCCGCGTAGGCGGGCGTGTTGGCAATCGTTCGCGGGACGGACAGTCGATAGACGCGCAATAGCAGCAGATACAGCGGATTTTGCGGCTTGTAATTGAAGCGCATGTCGATCAGGGGTTTGGTCCAGACGTGCTCATCATCCAGGGAATCCATCGCCGGCCGGCTGGTCAGCGGAATGATGTCGGTCACCTCCGCCGCGGCGGACAGGCGCACCGCGCTCGGCTCGGCCGATACCGCGGTGAAGCCGCCTTGCGCGGCGGGCTTGAGCATAGCCAGGTTTTGATGCAGAAAGGTCGGGAAAAGAAGGAACCGCCGATGCTCCAGTTCGAATTCGCCGGCGGCTTCATAAATCCCGCCCTTGCGAAGGAGGAGCATTTGCCGCCCAGATTCCATCGCGCGGCAGACGATGTCCCATTCCTTGAGGCCGACGCTCAATTTCTCGGCAGGTTTGTCTGCTGTTGTCATGGCCGAAATTATACCGCCGTCTCGACCGCACCGGACTCCTGCTCGCGGACAATGTGCCAGAGGGATTCCATCAGTTTCTCCACGCCTTGGCGGCTGACCCCGGAGATGGCGAAAATCTCCTTGCCGGGGAGTTCCTTCCGCAGGCGGTCAATCGCGTCGTTGTCGATGGCCAGGTCCATTTTATTGGCGGCGATGATCTCGCGCTTGTTGGCCAGCACCGGGCTGAACGACTCCAGCTCCTTGCGGATCACATGGTAATTGGCGACCGGGTCACTTTCGTCCATCGGATACAAATCGAGCAGATGCACGATAACCTTGGTGCGCTCGATGTGCCGCAGGAACGCATGGCCCAGGCCCGCGCCCTGGTTGGCCCCTTCGATCAGGCCCGGAATGTCTGCCAGCACGAGGCGGCGGTCTCCCGCCAATTCGACAATGCCCAGTTGCGGGTCGAGCGTGGTGAACGGATAGTCCGCCACCTTGGGACGGGCCGCCGAGACGCAGCGCAGCAGTGTGCTCTTCCCCGCGTTGGGCATGCCCACCAGCCCGACGTCGGCAATCAGTTTCAATTCCAATTTGAGCATGCGCTCCTGCCCCTCGCCTCCCGGTTCGGCATAGCGCGGGGCCTGATTGCTGGGCGTCTTGAAGTGCCAATTCCCTCGCCCTCCCTTGCCGCCGCGCGCGGCGACGATTTCTTTTCCCACCGCGTCCAGGTCAGCGAGCAGGATGCCATGTTCGGCGTCGAAGACCAGCGTCCCCGGCGGCACATTCACGACGAGATTCCCGCCATTGAGGCCGGCCATCTTCTTGCCCATCCCGCCCATGCCGCGCTTGGCCCGCCAGTGGTGCTTGGACGCGAAGTCCATGAGAGTGTCTTTGTTGGCGTCAGCCTGCAGAATAACGCTGCCGCCATCCCCTCCATCCCCGCCGTCGGGGCCGCCCTTGGGGATGTACTTCTCGCGCCGGAATGAGACGCACCCGTCCCCCCCGTCGCCGGCTTTCACGTGGATGATGGCTTCGTCTACGAACATTGTGGCACTATTCTATTGCGCGTATGGGTGATCGAAAAACTGGGTGAACGCCGAGACGCAAAGACGCCGAGAAGAAAAATGCTGCCGAGTCAGGGCCTGATGACTCTTTTGACGCCGTCCTTGAGGGCGGGGACGTTGAAATTGATGAGCAGACCCAGCTTCAGGCCGGTGATTTTTAAATAGGTCAGAACCTGCGCCTTGTGGACGGCGGCGAGTTCTTCGACTGCTTTCAATTCGACCAGAAGTTTTTTCTCGACAATAAAATCGAGCCGGCGCACCCCGATGCTCTCGCCTTTGTAATCCACGTCCACAATAACCTGGCGGGCAAACTCGATATGTCGCAGGCGAAACTCAATGACCATCGCGGCTTCGTAAAGGGATTCATCCAGGCCCGGGCCGAGCCGGCGATGAACCTCGATAGCTGCGGCTATAACGGAGTGGGTTAACTGGTCCATTTCTGGACCCAACTCACTTGCCCGCGGTGCTTGCAAGCTGTCGTCCATTGCCGCGCCGTCCCCTCCGCATTTTCTTCCTCAGCGCCTCTGCGCCTCAGCGTTCATCCCATCTTCCCAACGCCTAATTGCTCGCCGCCGCCGGAGAGGCTTCGAGCGTGCGGACGTGGATTTTGCGGCCTTGGAATTCGACTTTGCCGTCGATGAGGGCGAAGAGGGTATCGTCGGTGCCGATGCCGACATTGAAGCCGGGTTTGAATTTCGTGCCGCGCTGGCGGACGATGATCGAGCCGGCCGTGATGACCTGTCCGCCGTAGGCTTTGATGCCGCGGTATTGCGGGTTGGAGTCGCGCCCGTTGCGAGTGGAGCCTTGACCTTTCTTATGAGCCATATCACACCTTTTCTAGAGCAGAATGCCGCCACCGCCGGTCGGCTGGCCGAGTCCCTCATCATAGCGGAATGGGGGAGGGAAACAAGAAGGCGAAGAGAGCAATTTTGTGTGACGCGAGGGAAGCCGGCATGGGTCATTGCCCCGCGATCATTTCCTGCCAGTCGCTGTAGCGAAGGCCGCGGGCGTATGAGTGCCTGTCGCGATCGAAGACTTGCGTGGTTCGTTTGCCCGCCCCAGTCAGGTGAATAATTCTGATCGGCGCGAAAGGCGCCGTCGGCTCAACCAGCTTCTTGATATCCGCGTCGAACAGCGGCTGCGAAAGCGTGCAGATAAAGTTGTACAGGGCCGACATCGGGTAAAGGCGCAGGCCTTTGGCGTAAAAGGCGTGGTTCAGCGCGTTTTGCTCAATGAAATGGTGAATGGGATGCCAGACGGAAAAGAGCGGCTTACCACTGGATAGAACTCCGTCGCGAACGCGCGACAGGGCCGCGGCAAGACTTTGCGACCAGACATTCCAAAGCGGGCTGTCAGAACGGGCCGCAAAAACGCCGGCGTTGAGAACGATGTTGTCGGCGGGAAACGGAAGGTCCTGCCCGTAGACGGCCGCAAACGTGCTTCGATGCTCCTTGCGATTGGCATGTTGCGGCTTGTAGAGATGCGCATATGACGGGTGCATCTCCGGCACGACGGCGATGTCGCTCCGCATCGCTCCCGCCGCCAAGTCGGTGATGCCGCTCTCCATTTGCACCCAGGTATCGCTGTCGAGGGAGACGAAGACGTTTGCGGCTGGGAAATACCGCGGCAGAAACGGCCGTGACAACATCGCCAAACACCCGCGCGGCATTTGCGGCGGAGGCTCGCCGTCGAATTCCCACCTGGGCTGGGCGATCGTCACTTCCCTGGCGAGCAGCAGCTCGCGCTGCCCATCGGTTAACCCGACATCGAGCATTCCCAATTTGATGGACCCGAGACTGGAAAACCTTCGCAGGGAGAGAATCAGTTCCAACGCCAGATCAAAGTGGTCCGCGTCGGCGGAGGTGACCGCCATCACCGAAGGCAGTGGATCATCAGGCATCGCTGGGAATTAGACGGCGGACGATCCGGGGTGTAAAGCACAGAAAGAAGCGGATTCGACCGGCGGCTTGTTCAGCGGCACCGACGCCGCGCCGCCGAACGGCTCCAGATAGATGCGATGCGGCGGAAACTGGCTGATGATCCATTCGGCAAGAT
>JBEKYH010000223.1:0-7866 GCA_049511115.1 Tepidisphaeraceae bacterium
AAATACTCGACGACGTTTCCGCCGACGGCCAGCGCCAGTCCGCCGCCGCCCTTGGCCGCCGCGGTCGCGGCCGCGGTCATCGACTCATCATCGACGCCGATGACAACCAGGTTGTGATGATCGTGCGCCACCGTTCCGGCAATGGCGCCCCGCTTGAAGCCGAACCCCTGAATAAACGCGACGCTGGAGCCGCTTCCCCCGTGCCGATCCACGACGGCGATTTTCAGCACATCCCGGGTCACGTCGGCGACCGCCCAATCGCCGTCACGGTTGACGGGAAGAATGCAGTGGTCCGTCACCAATTGATCCGGCCGCGCGCCGATCACCCTCATTTGCGGCGACTTCGCCCGCACTTTGAGCGACGCCGCGTCCCAATTGACCTTGCATTTTCCCAGATCAGGGCTGACGGCCGGCGAAGCAAGCGCCCCGGTCATCTTGCCGTCGCGGGCCCAGAGCGTTCCGCCCCAGAAAACCAGCCGCGGGGATGGACGCGAGAGGTCGTCAAAGACGATGAGGTGAGCCAACCGCCCCGGCGCGATCGCCCCGTGGCTGGGCAGGCCGAACCACTCAGCCGTATTGAGCGTCGCCATGCGAATCGCTTCGATCGGATCGACGCCCGCCCGGATGGCGCGGCGGACCATTTCATCCACCGATCCGTCGGCAAGCAGATGCGACGGCGTTCGATCATCCGTGCAAAAACAGATTCGCCGGCTGTTGGACGGCGTGATAATCGGCAGGAGGGCGTCGAGGTTGCGCGCGTTGGTCGCCTCGCGAATCAGAACATACATTCCCCGGGCCAGCTTTTCCTGGGCTTCGGCAGCGCTGATCGATTCGTGATCGCTGCCGACCCCCGCCGCGATGTAGGCCGACAGCGCTTTGCCCGAGAGTGAGGGACCGTGCCCATCAACGGGGCGCCCCTTCATCGCGGCAAATTTGGCGCGCATGCCCGGCTCGCCCTGGATGACGGCCGGACAATTCATCGCCTCGGCCAGCCCATGCAAAATGCCTTCCTCGCGGAGCGCATGGAGATCATCGGCGGTGAGCGCGCCGCCGCTCGTGGCCATCGGTGTGGCCGGTACGCAGCTTGGTCCCATCAGTATTACGTCCAGCGGCAGGCCCGCCGACGCATCGGCCATGAATCGCACCCCTGCCGCGCCGCACACATTGGCGATTTCGTGCGGATCAGCCACCACGGCCGTGACGCCCCGCGGCACCACCGCCGTGGCGAACTGCGCCGGCACGCACAGGCTGCTTTCGATATGAACGTGGGCGTCGATCAGGCCGGGGGCCACAAAGGCGCCCTTCAGATCCAGCCGCGTTTCGCCCTGGTAATCCCGCCCCACGCCGGCGATCCAGCGCCCGCAAATCGCCAGGTCAACCTCCTCGATCTGACCGCTAAAGACGTTGACCACGCGGCCGCCGCTCAGCACGAGGTCCGCGGGCCTTTCCCCTCGCGCAACAGCCAGCATTCTCAACATGTCGTTCATGTTGGCACAGCAGTGAGATGGCGCAAACCCTGAAGAACGAGCGATTGGTCACCCAAACGATGCAAACCCCACAATAATAATTAGAATGGCCATGAAAGGGAAGCGCGATTTTGCTTAAACAGATCGAACAAATCCTCCTTTCCCTGGGTCACGGGGATGCCGCGGCGTTGTGCGCCATCGTGCGCACGCGCGGCAGCACGCCGCAATCCGCCGGGGCCGCCATGGTGGTGCTGCAAAACGGGCAGACCTTCGGCACACTTGGCGGCGGCTGCGTCGAGGCGGAGGTGCGCCGACGGGCGCTGGAGCTGATCGAGCGGCGTCAAAGCCGCCTGGCAAACTTCAAGCTCGATCACGACTACGGCTGGGACGACGGCCTGGTCTGCGGCGGCGTCATGGACGTGGCCATCCAGGTGATGGATTCGCCACAGCATGCCGAACACCTGCGCCAAGTTCGCGATCAGCTCGCCGCGCGACAGGAAGCGCGGATTCAAATCTCCGTGAACGATGAAGCAGGACAGGAGGCGTCATTTCAAATACCGCTTTTTCCGACGCCGACGCTGCTGATCGCCGGCGCGGGGCACGTGGCGATGGCGCTGGCTCGCATTGCGCCGGACATGGACTTTCATGTCACCGTGATCGACGACCGCCCGGATTTCGCCACGCCCGCGCGATTCACCAATGCCCAGTGCATCGTCGGCGAGATCGAACAGGAGCTTTCCCGATATCCAATCGATGGGCAAACCTATGTGGTGATCGTGACGCGCGGACACCGGCGCGATGGCCATGCCCTGGCCGCGGTCGTCAATAAACCGGCTCGGTACATCGGCCTGATCGGCTCCAAGCGGAAAATTCACACGATCCTCGGCGATCTGCATGAAAACGGCGTCACGCGCGAGCGTCTCGCGGCAGTGCATGCGCCAATTGGCCTGGAGATCGGCGCCGTCACGCCGGGCGAAATCGCGTTGAGCATCGCGGCGGAGCTGATCGCAGTGCGACGCGGCAGAGGCGATCAACCTGCCGCGCCGATGAAAGTTGCCGCGGAGCAATTGGACCGATGGCTCGACAAGCGCCGCCCGGATAAACAAAAGTAATCGCCCATAGACAACCAGCGCCGGTTCACTGGGCCGGCGCCGCGGCATTACCGGGCTGGGCATCCTCGTTGAGCTCCAGGCGCAGGTAATCCCATACGACGCCGCTTTGAAGGTCGCCGGCCGGCACCGTGAATGTCATGTCGTTCTCGCCTGCCTTAAGCAGGGTTCCGTCGAATCTCACATCCTGCTCCTGCCAGATGCCTTTGTCGGTGTTGTAGCGGATGGCGTTGGTTTGCGAGGGCCTGATGGACCCGATGCCTTTGCCGTTCAGGCCCACGCTCAGGCCGCCGCCATCGGCGCCCGCAAGGGCCAGGCGCAGGACCGCCGTGCCTTGCTCCGCCTTGTCCATGTTGAATTTGACGGTCCAGGTCGTCGCGCGGCCGCGCCCATAAATGCGCCAGGGGCCGGTCGTATTCGTCTGCGGGTATTCCGATAGGGATTCGGGCTTCACCCAGCCAAAACGCTGATTAGCCGGGTCCTTGGCGTCGGGATTGACGAACGACAAATTTGTCGCGTGCGGCACTTCCTCGAAGAACCAGTCCTTGTGGTAATCGCTCGTGCCGATGGTGTAGGTCAGGTCATTGGGATACAGCAGGGCATAGCGCAAATTCCAGCCCCAGAGCCAGTAGTTATCGCCGTCGCCCTTGAAGAATTTTTCGGCGGTGCGGTCGGGGTAGCCGATGTCCCAGACCTGCTTGCCGTAGCGCACGGGCGTCCACTGCAATTGGCCCAGGTCAATGTCCTTGCCGGCTTCGACGGTGATGTCGGTTTTGGCAAACTCGCCGAGGATGCCGGTGGCAAAGGCGTGCAATGTGTATTTGCCAGGGCGGACTTCGGTAATGGTGAATTTGCCGTCGGCGTCGCCGTCGTTCCAGAATTCATAATGCTTGGCGTCGTTGACCCAGGACGTGCCGCGGAAATTGCGGCCGCCACTGCCGCCGGTGGCAAAGGCAGGCGTGCTGTCGGGGTAGGCCAGCCCGACGGTGAGGCTGGTGAACTTGGTCCACGGCGATGGGGCCTGGGGGTCATTCACGACCAGTTGGCCGGTGACGTTGGCGCGCTGATCCTTGTGCGCGTAATCCACGCCGTTGACCCAGTCATACGGCCACTTGGCCTTTTCCGATTTCGCCTGTGCCAGGGCGTCCTGGAACAGGGCCGTCGCGTTGTCGGTCCAGGCCTGCGGCACCGTCGGATTGCCGGCGGTTGCCGCGAACGTATCCATGTCCGCCTGTGACGGCGAATCGAAATTGTCCAGCGAATTGACGTAGACAAAGATCGGCCCGATCACCTTGCTGTACTGTTCGCCGGCGTCCACACTGAGTTGCGAGCCGCCGTAGTGGCTGCCTTTCCAATAGTCGAGAATGATCGGTGGCGGATTGCCGTTGTCGCCGAAGTGGCAGTCGAGTTCGCATTTGCTCGCCCCGCCGCTGAGGTATTCGATGGTCGGGTTGATGAACCAGATGCCGACGTGAGCCTTCGTGCTCGACCAGCCATAGGCGGGGCACTTGTATTGCACGCCGGTGTAGCTGTACTTGTGCTCGACGGAATCCTTATAGGCGCCGACGCTCATGATCCGCTGTTCCTTGGCATGGACGACCACGCCGGTGCCCCAGTCGGTCGGGGCGCATTCGAGCATATTGCGGTCCTTATCGACGGATATCCAATCAAAGGTCCGGTTCATCTCGAAGATAAAGCGGCTTTCGGCAAAGCTCCGGCTGGCGCTATACGTGGAGGGGTGAGTGAAAATGGCATAGGTATACATTCCGCTCTCGCCGCGGCCGAGGGAATAGCGGATTTCCATGTCCATATTGGTCCCGCCGCCGACCCCGCCGCTCAACTGCGTCAGATCCTTTGTCACGCCTTTAACGGAAACCTCCGCGCGGTCGCCGTTATTCTTGCTCGGATCGATGGTGATGGAGTCGGTCAGGCCGCCGACAGTAGAAGCGGCCGCTGGGGTTTGCTCCCAGATGCCACCATTGGTCAGGGTCTCCAGGCCCTTGTAAACGAAGGAGCGGACATTCCCGGATCGCTTGTCGATCACCGCGCGGACGATGCCGTTGTCGAGGGTAAAACTGTTTCCGGCATCGGTGACGGTGACGGGGGTATCGATCTGTTGCTTGGCGACATCCGGGGCGGCGCTGGCGGGAAGGGCTGGGATAACCAGCAACGCGGCTAACGCCACGAGGGGAAGCAAAACGACGCCGCGCGGGGTGGCAGAGAGGGATATTTTCATTGCAAGTCCAATTTCTGGGGATAGATACCTGGCCGGCGTCAATTACAGGCTATTCCATGTTGTGGATAGGCCGGCCATCCAAGTTGAAATACTGTCGGCGGGGAAAGGTGTTGATTGGCGGGGCGAGGGCAAGGGACTGATTAACGGAAGGTTCAGGAGATCGAACTGGACCCGGTTTTTCGCCCCGGAAGGGGCGGTCGGCTGTAGCCACGGGTGAAGCGCAGCGAAACCCGTGGAAACCGTCGACCGTTTTTCGCCCCGGAGCGGGCGAAGGAAGCGCTGCTACCTTCAACTCCGCTCCATAACGGCGATCTTCCGCCGCCCCTGCCGAGGCGGGCGCGTCTTTCGATACGTTTTCCACGAGTTGCGCTGCGCTCCACTCGTGGCTACAAGCCTCCGCCCCTCCGGGGCGGCTTCGTTTTCATCACTCCCGGATATATTTGCGGCAGCAAAACACCGGCACCCTACCTCACCGGCACCAAATCACTCCCCGGCTTGGCATTCTCATTAAGCTCCAGCCTCAGATAATCCCAAACCACGCCACTGGTGACATCGCCGGCAGGAACCGTGAACGTCATAGAGTTTTCACCTTGCTTCAGCAACGAGGCATCAAACGCCTGAACATACTGCCGCCAGACGCCTTTGTCGGTGTTGTAGCGGAGGGCGTTGGTGGCGACGGTCTGGATGGTTCCGACGGTCTTGCCGTTGACACCCACTGTCAGGCCGCCGCCGCCGTCGGCGCCGGCGAGGGAGACGCGCAGGGCGGCTTGCCCTTGCTCGTCCCTATCCATATTGAACTTGACCGTCCACGTGGTCGCGCGGCCGTGGCCCCAGGCTCGCCACATGTCCTGGTTGCCGTCGGCGGCATGCACCCAGCCGAAGTGCTGGTTCTTCGGGTCCTTGGCGGCTGGATTCAGCCAGTCTTGATTGACCGCGTGAGGAACTTCCTCAAAGAACCAGTCCTTGTGGTAGTCGCTCTGGCCGATCGTGTAGGTAATGTCATCGGGGAACAAAAGCGCGTAGCGCAGCGGCCAGCCCCAGTTCCAATAGTCGGCCCCGTCGCCCTTGAAGAATTTGCCGCCGGTCCGGTCGGGGTAGCCGATGTCCCAGACTTGCTTGCCAAAGCGCACCGGCTGCCAGGTGAGTTTGCCGAGATCAATATCCTTGCCGGCCTCGACGGTGATGTTGGTCTGAGCGTATTCGCCCAGGACGCCGTCGGCGAAGGCGTGAAGCGTATAGCTGCCGGGACGGACGTTGGTGATAGTGAATTTGCCGTCATCCGTGCCGTCGTTCCAGAACTGGTAGTAATTGCCGTCGTGTTCCCAGGTGATCAGGTCGCCATTACCCGAGCGGCGGGCAAAGGCGCTGCCGCTGCCGCGATAATCCGCATGGGTCAGACCCACCGTGAGATGCGGCAATTTGGTCGAGGCGGCCTGTGGATCATCGAGGATGAACTGGCCGCTGACGTTGGCGCGCTGATCTTTGTGGGGATAATCCACGCCGTTGACCCACTCATAGGGCCACTGGGCTTTGACTTCCTTGGCTTTGTCCAGGGCGTCGTACCAGAGGCTCAACTGGTTGTCGCGCATGACGGCGGGAATTACCGGATCCAGACCGTCCGTATGGTTCATCTTATCCAGGTCGGCCTGGGAGGGTTCCTGGGGATGGTCCAACGCATTGAAGTAGACAAAGATCGGCCCGACGACCCGCTTCCACGCTTCGCCCGCGGGGACGGCGCAATTGGCGCCGCCGGCGTAGTGGCCGGATGTCCAGTAATCGAGCAGCGTTGCGCCCATGTGGCAGACCAGATCGAGTTTCGAGGCGTCGCCGCCGATGTATTCGCAACTTGGGTTGATGAAATAGACGCCGATATGGTCCTTCGTGCTCGACCAACCATAGGCGGGAAGCTGGTACATGATGCCGCAATAGCTGTACTTGTGTTCGACCGAATTCTTGTAGATGCCGGCGTTGATGATGCTTTGCTCCTTGGCATGGATGACGACGCCCGTGCGCGTGTCGGCGTTGGTGACCATGAGCTGGTTTCGGTCGGCATCGACAGACAGCCAATTAAAGGTGGGGTTCATCTGCAGGATGAAGCGGTTTTCCCCGAAGCCGGCGGCGGGGTAACTGGCCTTATGGGTATATTCGGCGTAGGTGTAAAAACCGCTGGTGCCGCGCTCCATGGAGTAGCGCACCTCGATATCCATGCGCCCGTTGATGCCCTTGACGGAGACTTCGCCGCGTTCGCCGCCGTTGGTGGACGGGTCGATGGTAACGGTTGAAGTCACCTGGCCGGACGGCGTTTGTTCCCAATATTCGCTGCGGCCGACGATGGAAACGCCGTGATAGATCAGGGATGACAGGTTGCTGTTGCGCTTAAGGATGGTGGCCTTGACGATGCCGTTGGTCATCGTCCAGGAGGCGCCGTCATCGGTAAGGGTCACAGGATCGGTGACGTTGGGTTTGGCGACGGTGGCCGCGCCGGCACGCAACGCGGGTAAAGCCAGGGACAGGGCAATGAAAGCTGATGCAAAAAGCCCTCGCGGGCCAACGCAGAGTAGGTTTTTCATCGCAGGCTCCATCTGAATTGTTCACGCATTTACCGAACCCTCTTTATACGCTGACCGTTCAGCACCGTTGAGCGCGGCCGCCGCCGGGTCTGGCAAACTCTTCACTGCGGCTTGACGCTGATTTCGTCGCCCGTGTACATGACCGATTGATCAGCCTTGGCGTCAAACGCAAACCCCGCCGGCTTGTCCTTGCCGACGAAGATCACATTGAATGTCCGCTGGTCCAACATGCCGGGGAAAGACCCCTGGCGCTTGCCGATCGTGAGCGTCTTGGCCGCTTCGTTCCAGGTCATGGGGATTTGCGCGAACGCGCCTTTTTCGTAATTGAAATTGGTTCCCTCGTCTTCGTACAGGGTGAACGCCCCATCCTGGCCTTCATAGACGTAGAGCGTGATCGGATCGTGCGGTTTCTCGCCTGTGTATTGCACGACGGGAGCGGTGGGAATGATCGAGCCGCTCTTGATGAAAAGCGGTATCGAATCAAA
>JBEKYH010000224.1:0-7848 GCA_049511115.1 Tepidisphaeraceae bacterium
CAACACTGCCTCCGGCAATGAGATAGGCACTGAGTTTGGAACCCCGCAATAGACTCATAGCAACGCGATCCGGTTGCGCGGGTAAGAGAATCGCAATTTCCCGCCATCCTCGTGCACTGATTTCATGCAAACCGCACGAGCCAGAAATACAATACGCCAAAACGGTTATATCGGTCAACCCAAATTAACGGGTAAATCCGGCGAATAACTTTGATTGGTTCGGGCACATAGAACAAGGGAAGCGGCTTTGCAAAGAAAGGTTTGATGGGAGGTTCGCTTCGTGAATGGTCGCTGCGTCCGATATGCGGTAATAGCCTATTCCGGTTCCTCGTCCACGGCTCGTCCGGGAAATCCGAACCGCTCCTGAAAGGCATTAAATCGCTGGCACATCCTGGGCGGAAGAACAAGGGGGGGGCCCAGGTTCTGCCGCGATTCGCTAATAAGGCGAGTGGCCTGGTCGGTCCACTTGGGCATCACCTCCAAACGAAGGAATTCGCCGATGCGGCGCAGCGCCCAGGCTGGATTTGCGGCTACATCGCGATAAGCGAGTTCGAGCAGACGGTCGCCGAGGCGCGCCCGCCAGCGGTCCACCTCCTCCATGGTGACCAGCCATTCGTAAGCGCCCTTGGTGAGGTAACTGTCGAGACTGTCAACTTCGTCGGCAAAATAGCCGGCCGTGGCGCCGTCGCGAGCGAGCGCCTCCCATTTGGAGCCGTCCACGCCCCACCAGCGGTTGAGCGTGGGCTTGCCCGCGATGCGGTAAGTGGAATCGACCGAAAGATGCTCGATCGACCGGGCCACGTCGGTTCCATCACGGATCAGGCTGATGAATTTGGACCCCGGTCGAATCGCCTCGAGGTAGCCGATTCGGCAGGCATTATAGGGCGTTTTTTCCAACATCACGGTGGCGCCGGCCTGCCGGGCGGGCACCATCATGAGCACTTCAAATCGCCGCTTGGCTTGCGCGGTACATTGCCGTTCATCAAGAAGAAGATGGGTGCCTTTGTGAAACAGATTCAGCGCGTCGATGGCGGGATCGACGGTCGCCCAGAGATGGTAAGGTTCGCCGAAGTAGTAAACCCGCGGGTGCTGTCCGATAACCTGGCCGACGATACTGGTGCCGGATCGTCCGCAGCCGACCAGAAACGCGGTCTGCAAAAACTCGAATCCGTTGACGGACCCGTTACCCTCGGCGACGCGGCGCTCGGCCTGGCGCTTGAGCAGCCCGTATTTGGCGGCGCGGACCAGCGGTGTAAAAATAATATCCACCATTTGCTGAACTCACGTCGCGCTGGCCGCCGACGGCCAAATACAGGACAGCGCGGATCCAAATCCGACGAAAAGTGTAACCGCCGCGAGATCGGCTATATCATCGTTGGTTCGAGAATACGCACTTACAGGCGGGGGAGCGACCTATACACGCATTTCCCGCTGGTCCTCGCGTTGGGGCCGTCGCACAAACGGCGGCATGCCAAATAAAGGATATTCCAAATACCTCATCGGTCAACACCGTAAACGTGTGAACCAGCCGAATATTATGGGAATAGCAGCAGCGGCCAGCGGGAATCGGCGCCGGGGTATTGGTCGCCCAGGGCGGCGGAGGATCGTCCGGCGAGGGCCTGCCAGGAGCGTGCGGAGACGGCGGCGGGATCGGAAAACGGTCCCCAGGTCGAATAAAAGGCGTTGATGAGCAATAGTTCCTGGGCCAAACCATCCGCCTGGCGGCGCAGAAGTTCGGCGTCCTGGTTGGCGGTTTGAAGCTGGCGCTGAAGTTCGGCGACCTGGGCGGTGAGCTTGGCGTTGTCGGCGGCCAGCTCCGATTTACGATCCTGGGCGGCACGAAGCTGGGCCGAGGCATCGTCGTACATTTTCTTCCAATCCGCAGGTTGGCGCACGTCCTGGGCGAAGGCCGCCGCGGCCAATCCCAGAACCAGCGCCGCTGACTTGAATGCAGCGCGCATACATCATCCTTTCAATCGGAACTGAGTGCGGCAAGTAACTATACGACTTATCGGTCAGGGGGTGAAGGGGGTTTTGTCTTACCGTGCCCAATGGTCAGGGCAATCGCTTTTGGTATTTCTCCCTCGCCCTGTACTCAGGGAGAGGGCCGGGGTGAGGGTTCTTCGGAACTTCGAATGTCGTTGGCCAGTCAAAAGCGACCCTCACCCTATCCCTCTCCCTGAGTACATGGAGAGGGGACCAGAGCAACCCGGCCATAAGCGATTGCCCTGGCCCAATGGTTGGAAAGTGTGAAGGTTTGAAAGTTGGAAGGCCAAATGTGGGCAAGATACAGAGATTTGTCTTGCGCGGGGCGCTGGGACGCGGTTATACTATGTAGGATCGCGCCGTGCGTGCCGTAGGCGCTAGCGGAGTTGTCCTGGTAGTCCTCTAAACTCGGATAGCCATGATCAAGTTTCCGTGTCTATGCGGCAACAATTTCCAATTGGCCGACAACATGGCCGGGGAGATGTTTCAGTGCGCCCAATGCGGGCGGCTGGTGACGGTGCCGAGCCTGGACGACCTGGCGTATCTAGGCAACGACGGCACCTACAACGTGGAAGAAACCAAGAAGCCCAAGGATCGCCGCGTCGAGCACCCCATGCACCCTGAGGATTCGGCCCTGGAGAGACCCTTCGAGGAAGCGAGCGAGGTGGGGATTCCGCTGGAGGGCGAAACTGTCGAGCGAGTGGCGCCGCGGTACGATCCATTCACCGGTGAATTGATCCGGCCGCACGCGGTGGAAGAGCATGTGCAATCGTTCGCGGCCAGGGCGGCGCCGCGCGTGCAGCCAATCAGCAAGTCAAAAATGCGCGGCGTGATTGAAGCGCCGCCGCCGCATTCGTGGCTGGTTCTACTCGGCGAAATGTTCATGGCGAGGAATGTTGCGGTTCTCGGATTCATGTTTTTGCTCAACGCCGTGCTCGGGCTTACATTTGGCGTGACCGTGGGAATCGGGTTGGCGCTTTTCTTCTTCGTGCCGGTGCTTCTGTTGATCGCCGCTACGGGGTACTACTCCATTATCGTGCAGGAAACCGGCCCAGGCCAAAGCCGCGAGTTGCCGCGGCCGCTGCGCGATTTCGAGTTCCGTAGCGACATGTGGGAACCGTTCTTTCACTTGGCCGTTTCCGTCGGACTCTGCTTCGCACCGGCGGCCATTGTCGCAATCGTGATTCCCCAAGGAGCCTTCGGCAATGCCGTCTTCCTCGTCGTGGTCGCATTTGGGGCGTTCATGTTCCCCGCGGTTTTCCTCACCGCGTCCGTGGACGGGACCATCGCGAATTTTCGGCCGGACCGCCTCATGGCCATCATCACTTCCGCGAAATTCGCCTATCTGCCAGTGGTGGTGGCATGGAGCGTCGGCATCGTCTTTACCGCCGACGGCATGGCAGGGCTCTATAACTCGTTCATCAAATTGTTCGCCGGGATCATCATCGTGCGTTCGGCGCCCAGTTTCCTGGCCGATAACGGGGAAATCGGCTGCGCATTCATCGCCGGTGGATTATACCTCTCCTATTATGCCTGCTGGCAGTTGGGGATGGTGTGGCGGATGCACTACAAGCATTTCAAGTGGGTTGCCCAGGTGTACGAAAAACCGCCGGAGGCGCTGCCGCCGGGAGCGGCAGGGGCCAAATCGAGCGCGGGCAAGGGGCATGGGGCAAAGCCGGCTTAATCGCCAGCAGTTACCGCGCCGGCTATCTTGCATTCCACCGTCAATCCGTAGAATTGATCCATGCGCGTCGCGCTGGCACAGATTAATCCAACCGTCGGCGACATTGCCGGGAACATTGCCAAGTCGCGGCGGTTCATCGCCCAGGCGAAAGAGCGCGGCGCGGACCTGTGCGTTTTTTCCGAGCTTTCGATCATTGGTTATCCGCCGAAGGATTTGCTGCTGAAGCCGCGGTTTATCGAAGATAATCTGCGCGGATTGGCGAGCCTGGCGGAAAGCGCGGTGGGCATTGACGTGATCGCGGGGTATGCCGAGCGAAATACCGACCCAGTGGGGCGGCCGCTACATAATGCGGTCGCGTTGCTTCGCGACGGCCAGGTAGCAAGCCGGCATTTCAAGACGCTGTTGCCGACGTATGACGTGTTTGATGAGAGCCGGTATTTTGAGCCGGGAGGCGCCGGCGGCGAACTGGCGATCATAAAGGACGTCCGCGTCGGCGTGTCGATTTGCGAAGACCTTTGGAATGACGAGCGGCTGATTCCACGGCGGCTTTATCATGAAAATCCGATCGCTGATCTGGACGCGGCCGGTGCGCAGGTGATGATTAATTCCAGCGCCTCACCGTTCGTGGAAGGCAAGCATGCCTTTCGGCTGGAGCTTTTCGCCGCGCAGGCATGGAAGTTTAAGAAGCCGCTGGTGTATGTGAATCAGGTCGGCGGGAATGACGAGCTTGTTTTCGACGGCAACAGCCTGGTGTTTGATGCGACCGGCAAAGTGATCGCGCAGGCGAAGGATTTTGAGGAGGATTTGCTGGTTGTCGATCTGGCGGCGACATCGCCGGCAACTGAAAAGGTGCGCGTGCCGTCCAAGGGAATCGAGTCGATTCACAAGGCGCTGGTCCTGGGGTTGCGCGATTATGCGGGGAAATGCGGATTCACCAGCGCCGTCGTGGGATTGTCGGGAGGGATTGATTCGGCGCTTACCGCTGCCATCGCCGTCGCGGCGTTGGGCGCGGGAAAAGTTGTCGGCGTGGCCATGCCGAGCCGGTATAGCTCGGATCATTCGCTGGCGGATGCGGAATTGCTGGCGCGCAATCTGGGAATCGAATATCACGTCATTCCCATCGCGGCGGTGCATGAGGCGTTTGAGGCGACATTGGCCGCGGCGTTTGCGGGGCGGGCGGTGGATGCGACCGAGGAGAATGTGCAGGCGCGCATCCGCGGCGCGATCCTGATGGCGTTCAGCAATAAGTTCAATCACCTGCTCCTGACGACCGGGAACAAGAGCGAATTGGCGGTGGGATATTGCACTCTTTATGGCGACATGTGCGGCGGTTTAGCCGTTATCAGTGATCTGCCAAAGACAGCAGTATGGGAGATGGCCAGGTGGATCAACGAAACCAGCGGGCGCGAATTGATCCCGGAGCGGAGCATCAGCAAAGTCCCCAGCGCGGAATTGAGGCCCAATCAGACCGACCAGGATTCGCTGCCGCCTTACCCGATTCTCGATGCCATTCTTCAGCAGTATGTGGAGGAGGAGAAATCGGCCGACCAGATCATCGCGGGAGGGCTGGATGAGGCGGTGGTGCGAAGGGTCATTCAGTTGATTGATCGGAGCGAATACAAGCGGCGGCAGGCGGCGCCGGGATTGAAAGTGACCAGCCGGGCGTTTGGATTTGGGCGGAGGATGCCCATTGCTCAGCGGTACAAAGCGTACTAGTCTGGGTACGTTGGGCTGGATATGTTGAGCGGAAAGTAAAGGATAACGCAGCTTCGGCAAAGGAATGCCGTGTCAGAGCAAACCCAAACTATTTCATCGCAGCACTCCAACAGATTAGCAGACAGCCTGCCTTTGCCCGAATTGCTGGCCCAGGCCCGGCAACTGCATTTGGCCGGGCAGTTGGAGGAAGCGGCGAGCGGCTATCGCCGCGTCCTGGAAAGTGAGCCGCAGAATGTGGACGCGCTGCACGGATTGGGAATCCTGGAATTGCAGCGCGGCCGCCTTGAAGAAGCGCGCCAGTGTTTAGCCGAGGCGGTGGCGGTCAATTCCGATGAGTGGCGATACCACTGCACGCTCGGCCAGATTCTTACGGCGATGGATCGATTGGAGGAAGGGGCGGCCGCGTATCAGCGGGCGGCCGATCTGCATCCGGACGCAGTGGAGGCGCAGTTCGGCCTGGGGCTGGCGCTGCAGGCGAATGGAAAGCGGAAGCCGGCGATCGCGGCGTATCGGCGGGCGCTGGCGATTAAGCCGGTCTATGTCGAGGCGCACAATAATCTCGGCAATGCGTTGCAGGCCGAGGGGCACCTGGGGGAGGCGATTGCCTCTTATCGGCAGGCGCTGGCGATTCGCCCGGATTTTGTCGAGGCGCAAAGCAATCTGGGAGGAGCATTGCAGGCATCGGGAAAACTGGACGAGGCAATCGCCTCCTTCCGCGCGGCTCTGGAACAGAGGCGGGATTTTGCGCCGCTGTATAACAATCTGGGCACGGCGCTGTCGGCGGCGCGCCAACTTGACGAGGCGGAGGCGATCCTGCGAAAAGCACTGGAGTTGAAGCCGGATTTTGCGCAAGCCTGGTACAACCTGGGCAACGCGCTGCGGGCCAAGAATGAGTTTGCCAAGGCGGTAGAGGCATACCTACGGGCGGTGGCGCTGAAGCCGGATATGGTTGAGGCGCACATTAATCTTGGCCATGTGTTGCATGCCACGGGATCGTTCAAGGAGGCGGCGGCCGCGTATCTGGCGGCGATGACGGTGCGGCCCGATTGCGCCGATGCGTACACCAACGCGGGGGCGACGCTGCAAAAAATGGGAAAAGTCGATGAAGCCATCAGCCTGCTGCGGCGGGCGATTCAGCTTAAGCCGGATTTCCACATCGCGTATTGCAACCTGGGGAATCTGCTGAAGGATTCGGGGAATCTGGACGAAGCGCTGGCGTGCTACCGCCGCGCTATCGAGCTGCGCCGCGGCGACGCCATCACGCACAGCAATCTGGCGTACGCCGTGCATTTTCATCCGGACTATGACGGGCCGGCGATCCTGCGCGAGAATCTGCGCTGGAACGTCATTCACGCGCATCCGCTGGCGAAGGAAATTCGGCCGCATGAAAACGACCGCTCGCCCCAGAGGCGGCTGCGGGTTGGGTATGTGTCGCCGGATTTTCGGGATCATTGCCAGGCGCTGTTTACGATTCCGCTTCTGTCGCGGCACGATCATGCGCAACTGGAAGTTTTTTGCTACGCCAACATCGCGCGGCCGGATGCGGTTACCGAGAGGATCAAGGGTTATGCCGACGTCTGGCGGCCGACGACGGGGCTGAACGATCAGCAGGTGGCGGAGGTCGTGAGAGCGGACGAGATCGATATTCTCGTGGACCTGACCATGCACATGTCGTACGGCAGGCCGTTGCTGTTTGCCCGCAAGCCGGCGCCGGTGCAGGTTGTGTGGCTGGCGTATCCGGGAACGACGGGAATGTCGGCGATGGATTATCGGCTCACGGATCCGCATCTTGATCCGCTGGAGGATCCGCCGGGAGACCGCGATTGCTGGTATTCGGAGGAATCGGTGCGCTTGCCGGATAGCTTCTGGTGTTACGATCCGCTCACGAGCGAGCCTGCGGTGAACGAGCTGCCGGCGTTGCTAAACGGCCGAGTCACGTTTGGTTGCTTGAACAACTTTTGCAAGGTGAGCGACCGGACATTGGCGCTATGGGGCCGGGTGATGGCGGCGGTGGGAAACTCGCGGATGGTGATGCTCTGCCCGCCGGGGGGGCATCGCAGCCGAGTGCTTGACAAGATGGGGGAAGGGGGAATCGCGTCCGAGCGGATTGAATTTGTGGAATTCCAGTCGCGCAAGCGATATCTGGAGGTCTATCACCGCATTGATCTGGGGTTGGATACGTTTCCCTACAATGGGCATACGACGAGCCTCGATTCGTACTGGATGGGCGTGCCGGTGGTGTCCGCGATCGGAGTAACGGCCGTGGGGCGCGCGGGGTGGAGCCAATTGTCGAATTTGAATCTGCGCGAGCTGGCGGGAGAAACGGGCGAGGATTTTGTGCGCATCGCGGTTGAGCTGGCGAAGGATTTGCCGCGATTGGGAGAGTTGCGTCGCACCATGCGGGAGCGGATCGAGCGATCTCCGCTGATGGACGCGGGGAGATTTGCGCGCGGAATGGAACA
>JBEKYH010000225.1:0-7826 GCA_049511115.1 Tepidisphaeraceae bacterium
ACCCAGGTCCGCCAGGCGGAAACCTTCCAGCGGCACCGTCTCAATCCGCCCCGCCAGAGTCTCCGACGATTGCCGCAACAGGTCGGGAGATGCACTTCCCAAAATGAGGAATCGCGCCGGCAGCGGCTTTCGGTCGGCCAGCACGCGCAACAACGGAAACAAATCCGGCCGGCGCTGAATCTCGTCGATCACCACCAGCCGCTTCAGTGAGCGCAGCGCAAGGTCAGGCTCCGACAATCGGGCCAGGCTCCGCGGATCCTCAAGGTCAAAGTAATTCGGCGAATCCGCCGGCACAAACTGACGGGCCAATGTCGTCTTGCCGCACTGACGCGCCCCCAGCAGCGCCACCACGCGGCTGCGCTTCAGCGCGCCGCCAATGAGCGCCATATCCGCCGTTCGTTCAATCATAGCAGTATTCTGTACCATGAATATCTAACAGTCAATGTTAGAAATTCATGGTACTGATAATTGCTATTATTTCGACAGGAAATCCCCGCGCCTTTATATCCCCGCGAAATTCGCCAGAATCCTCAGCCCCGCCTTCTGGCTCTTCTCCGGATGGAACTGGCTCGCCATCAGGTTGTCGCGCCACACGCTGCTCACAAACGGCCGCCCGTAGTCGGTCTCGGCGGCGATGACGCTCTTGTCCTCCGGCACCACGTGATACCCGTGCACGAAATAAACGCTCGCCCCCTCGGGCAATCCCGCGAACAGCGGCGACGGCCGGCGCACCAGCAACTGGTTCCACCCCATGTGCGGCACCTTCAGCCCCAGCGTCTGATCCACGTCAAACCGCACGCACGCCCCGCGGATCACCCCTAGCCCGCGGTGCTCGCCGTCCTCGTAGCCCACGTCCATCAAAAGCTGCAACCCCAGGCAGATTCCCAGAAACGGCCGACCGCGCTCGATGTGGCGTGTAATCGCCGCATCCAGCCCGCGCTCGCGCAGCGTGGCGATCGCATCCTTAAACGCGCCCACGCCCGGCAGGATAATCTTATCGGCCGCCTCAATCTCCTTCGCCGTCGAAATAATCCGCGGCTCCCCCGCCACCAGCGCCAATGCCTTCTGCACCGAGCGCAGATTCCCCATGCCATAGTCCACGATGGCAATCGACCGTGAAGATGCTTTTCCCGTTTCACTCATGGTTTTGGCGCCGTGTCGGGCAGTGGCGTCACTTGCGGCGGCGGTTCCGACGGCGGTGGACAGACCACCGGCGCCGCTTCAATCGCCGGTTTCGCCGGCGGCTCCTCTTTCTTCCTCAATTCCGCGATCTGGCCCAGTGTCCGGTATATCGGCTTGGCCACCAGCGTCACGATCACGCCGCACAGGAACGTGAACGTCAGCAGTTCCAGCACCGTCATCGTATGCGTCCCAAACAGCCAGACCGAGGCCATGTTGGAATAGTTCTCCAGAACAAACAAACCGACAAACAGCACGACCAACCCGATCAGGATCAGCTTCGTCCAGACTTTGATTTTAAACCAGGTGTCAGCCATCGGTCATTCGCGGTTCGGCACGGAAGCCTACCTCAAATCAACGAGCGGAGGAACACTCCCACATTCATCAGCCCCGGCGCGAATGCCGCGTAGATCGGATAATAGAACAGCATCAGCACCACCGCCGCGATGCTCAGGTACGGCCCGTACGGCAGTTCATGGCGTGATTTCAGGAAGTACAATGTCAGCGGCACGGGAATGCCGAAAAAAGGGGCGATGAAAAATACCGCCACCGACGCCCCCGGCCCGATCACCGTCCCGATGGCAAACATCAGGTCAATATCCCCCAGCCCCATCGCCTCGCGGCCAAATAAATAGCTGAAGACAACCCGCGTGATCCAGATCATTCCTCCGCCGACCAGCCCGCCCAACAGCGAACCGAGCAATCCCCCCACCCAATCAATCCGCGCAACCTCAGCCCACACCCCGTGCAATGGCCACCCGTCCATCTGCAACACCACCGCCAGCCCCCCAAGAAGCAGCGGCGGCAGCAAAAACAGCATCTCCTTGGCGATCTCCCTCCGCACCTGCGACGGCGTATATTCCGGCGGCGCTTCATCCTCCGCCTTTTTATTCCGTCTATCGATCTCCAGCGCCGGCTCCCCCTCGGCAAAACTCAGCGGAAAAATCCCCAGGCGCAGCAGCACGAGGCTGATAAGCAGCCCAATCCCCGCCCCCGCCGCCAGCGCGAGACACGGCGCCGGCGCGATCAGCGCCCCCGGCACCCCCACCCGATCGACAAACGTATGCACCACCACCCCCACACCCGCCATAATCGCCGGCAGCGCCATGGGAATCAGATAAAGCTCCGCATCAATCAGGCTTGCCGCCAGCAGAGTGCTCACCGCAACCAGATACAATCCAAATATTGGCCAATCATTTCCCGGCGATTCCATCCGCAGCGGCTGCGCCCAATTCCCGTCGTGTCCCATCACCGGCCAGAACGGACCCTGATGGAAAATAAAAATCGCCACATAAAAGAGCGCAAACAGCGTCCCGCAGATTCCCTCGACAATCGGATAGCGCGGCGAAATAGGCTCATGGCAATAACGGCACTTGCCTCGCAAGAATATCCACCCCAGCACCGGCACGTTGTCATACCACGCCAACGGATGCTCGCACCTGGGACATCGCGAGGGCGGATGCACCAATGACTGCCCGCGCGGCAGCCGGTAAACGACGACATTCAGAAAGCTCCCGATGCAGGAGCCGACCAGGAAAAACCAGATGATATAAAACCAATCGGGCAATCAGACCTTCCTTGGTAAGCGCCCCGCCGCCTCTTGCGACAGCAACCGCTCGATCTCGCTCACCGCCTGCTCCACGCTCAAGCCCGTCACATCCAATTCCGCATGCATCGCTTCCTTCCAGATCGGCTCGCGCAGGGCCAGAAGTTTCTCAATCTCATCGAGCCCGCCGCCCAGTTGCGTCAGCGCCGGCCGCGCCGTGGCGCTGGCCGGATCGGATTGTATTCTCCGCAGCAGCTCCGGCGCATGACAGCGCAGATAAATAACCGCATGTCCGCCCGCGGCGATAATCTCACGATTTTCCCGCCTACCCAGCGCCCCACCCCCCACGGCAATAACGTGGTCCGCCTTCCCCGCCGCCTCGCGGACGGCCTGCGTTTCCAAATCGCGGAATCCCTCTTCGCCGTACTCCGCAAAAATCTCCCGAATCGACTTCCCCGCCGCCAGGACAATCAAATCATCGCAATCCACAAACCCCCGCCCCAGCCGTGCCGCCAGACTGCGCCCCACCGTCGTCTTGCCGCTGCCGCGATATCCGATCAGAACAACGCCCATTGTCCAGACAGTATATCGGAAGGACTGAGTGCTGAGGACAGTTTCAGGACTGAGGACCGAGGACTGAGAGACAGACAATGCGGCCGTTTTTTTTGATTGCGTCTTTTTCTTCCTCAGTCCTCAGTCCTCAGCACTCAGTCCTTAGTTTGTCCTCAGTCCTCTCGCAGGATTTCCCACTCGATCAAACCTGCTATAATCGCCCCCTATGCCCGAAACACCCGTCTACAAGCGCGTGCTGCTCAAAATCAGCGGCGAAGGCTTTTGCCATGAAGGCAGTTTCGGCATCGAGGCCCGCGATCTTGAAAACATTGCCCGCCAATGCGTCGAGGTCGCGCAGATGGGCGTGCAACTGGCCATTGTCGTCGGCGGCGGCAACTTTATCCGCGGGGCGACTTTCGCCGAGGACGGCAACATCCCCCGCGCCACCGCCGACTACATGGGAATGCTCGCCACCATCCTCAACGCCGTCGCCCTGCAGGAAACCATGGAAAAAATGGGCCAGCCGACCCGCGTGCAATCGGCCATCAGCGTTTACAGCGTCTGCGAGCCCTTCATCCGCCGCCGCGCCGTGCGGCATCTGGAGAAAGGCCGCGTCCTGATCCTCGCCGCCGGCACGGGCAATCCCTTTTTCACCACCGACACCTGCGCTGCCCTTCGCGCGACAGAAATCGCGGCCAATGTTCTTCTCAAGGCCACCAAAGTGGACGGCATTTACAGCGCCGATCCCAAGCTGCATCCCGACGCGAAACTGCACCACAACATCACCTACCAGCAGGTGCTGGACGACCGCCTGCGCGTCATGGACCTGACGGCCATCACGCTGTGCATGGAGCGGAGCATCCCGCTGGTGGTCTTCAATCTCAAAACCGAAGGCAACATCAGCCGCGTGGTCCGCGGCGAAAACGTGGGGACCAAGATCACCCCAAGGTAAAAATAATCGCGGATAGAAATCACCCCCACCGCCAATTGGAGCGACAATGCCCATCGACGACATCCTTCTTGAAGCAGAAATGAGCATGGAAAAAGCCGCCGAGCACCTACAGCAGGAGCTGCGCGGCATCCGCACCGGACGCGCCAGCCCGGCGCTGGTCGAGCATCTCAAGGTCGATTACTACGGCACGCCGACCGACTTGCGCTCCATCGCCTCGATCTCCATCCCCGAGGCCACGCAGATTCTCATCAAGCCCTTCAGCCCCGGCGATATCAAGGCCATCGACAAGGCGATCAATGACAGCAAGATCGGCCTCTCCCCGCACAGCGACGGCAAGCAAATCCGCCTGATGATCCCGCCCCTCAGCCAGGAGCGCCGCCAGCAGTTGGCCGGCCAGTGCAAGGCGCTGGCCGAGCAGAGCAAAATCACCATCCGCGGCGCTCGCCGCGACGCCAACAAGCTGCTGGAAACAGAGCAAAAGGACGGCGACATTACCGAGGACGAGGCCAGCAAGGGGAAGGAACAGGTGCAGGAACTCACCAAAACCTACGAAGCCAAACTCGACGAAATGATCGAACGCAAGAAGCAGGAGATCATGCAAATCTAATCGAATCGAAAGGGGTTTCGAATATGTCGGCCGCAATTTCGTACTGGACGATTTCTCCCGAAGCCGTCAAAGCGCTGGGCGCCATTTCGCGCTATGTCGGCTCGTGCGGACTTGAGCCAAAACTCGTGAACCTGGTTTATCTTCGCGTCAGCCAGATCAATGGGTGCGCCTATTGCTGCGATATGCATACTCACGACGCCCTGGAGGCCGGCGAAAAACCCCAGCGCCTCCACGTCGTCGCCGCCTGGCGCGAGGCGGACAATTTGTTCAACGAAGCTGAGCGCGCCGCCCTCGCCTGGGCCGAAGCCCTGACCCGTTTTCCCGACGCCACCGCTCCCGTTGTCGCCGCGCGCGATACGGCCTGGGCTGACCTGGTTAAGCATTACTCCGAAAAGCAGGCGGTTGACCTCACCTTCGCAATATCCGCAATGAATGCCTGGAACCGCATCGCAATAGGCTTCCACCGCTCCCCGGCCCCGCGCGCCGAGTAATCCCCCTCTTTCCCCGCCCCCGGTATTTCCGGGGGAGGGTCAGGGAGGGGGCTCGCGCAGTGACATCAAATCCCTAAAGCCCCCTCCCCAGCCCTCCCCCGGAAATACCGGGGGCGGGAGAAATGCCCTTGACCGACTGCCAGCCACAACCCACCTACAAACCCACATTATTAACGCGAAACTCCCCGCCTTTCCTGTTATGATCCGTAGTCCGTGCCCAAAGACCAATCCAACGCCGCAATGAAGAAGCCCGGCGAGGCTTACGAGCCTCACCTCAAACTCGCGCGCGAAGACAATCCCCGCCGTCATCCCGCCGAGCGGCGCCGCCGCCGCTTGCGTCTGCGCCGGCGCGGGCGACGGGCCTACATCCGCTCGGTTTATTCCCTGCCCAGTCTTTGCACCCTCGGCAACGCCGTGTGCGGATTTGCCTCGATGTACGTCGCGTTTCTGGTCTCGCTCCCCAGCACGCATTCCACGGACCCAATCACCGTGGCCTGGACATCCCACGGCCTGGCCGCCGCGTCGTACCTGATCTTTCTGGCCATGTTCTTCGACGCCATGGACGGACGGCTCGCCCGCTTCGCCCGCCATACCACCGACTTCGGCGGCCAGCTTGACAGCCTCGCCGACGTGGTCAGCTTCGGCGCCGCCCCGGCCGTGCTGATGCTGTTGCTGTTTCGCCAATTTGCCCCGCAGGATTTGCCCAACATCGTGCACCGCGCCGTGTGGGCATTCGGCGCGATGTACATGAGCTGCGCCGCCGTTCGACTCGCAAGATTCAACGTCTCCAACAAGCACGGCGAGCAGCACCATTTCAGCTTCCTGGGCCTGCCCTCCCCCGGCGCGGCGGCGGCCGTCGCGGCGGTGGCGCTCATGCAGCAGGAACTCAGCGCCCGCGCCAATCAGTTGTTCAGCGATCCCAACGGTCAATTCTGGGGAAATGTCGTCTGGTCGATCTCGGAGGGGTGCGTCATCCTCCTTCCCGGCCTGACCCTCTGCTGCGGCTTGCTGATGATCAGCCACCTCCGCTACCCGCACATCGTCAATCGCTACCTGCGCGGCAAACATTCCATCGGCCGCCTCGTCGCCGTGCTGGCCCTGCTTCTGTTGCTGGTTGTATCCCATCAGGTGACCCTCGGTGTAGCCGCCGTCGCTTACGCGCTGTGGGGACCGGTCAGCTACGCCTACTTCCGCCTGCGCCGCAAAGCGCCGCCGCTGGCTCACTGACCGGCCGGCAGGCATTGCCCGCCAGTACCATAAACACCGCCAGCGTCACCCCGGCCCTTCTCCCTAAGTGCATGGAGAGGAGGACAAGCGCAGGGCCAACGCTGGAAATAAGCGTCGCAACCTCACGGTTAAAAACTCACCGCGTGGTCGTTGTAGGGCGTATCAACTCCTGTGATAATTGACCGTCCCATGACAAATCCCATACTGCCCCGCCCGTCAACACATTTTGTACTCTTCCCCGCCCTGACGCGCCATGCACGCCCTTGGCGAACAATTCCTTTAGCCGCGCTCGCCATCCTCTTCGCCTTCATCGCCGCGCCCGCTTCCGCCGCCCCTTCCGCGCCCACGAGCCTGCGCGTTGACGACATCGCCAACCCCGTCGGCACCGAGGCCGCTCCCTATTTCGGCTGGCTCGACAACGACACCAATGCCAACGAAATCCAGTCCGGCTACGAAGTTCTCGTCGCCAGTTCATCGGCCAACCTCGATGCCGACAAGGGCGATGTCTGGGACAGCGGAAAAGTTTCCAGCGATCAGGAAAACCACGTCGTCTATGCCGGCACGGCGATCCCCGCCGACTCGGCCTATTTCTGGAAAGTCCGCACCTGGGACCGCGAGGGCAACCCCGGCCCGTATTCGACCAGCGCCACCTTCGCCGTCGGGCTGCTCGCCAACTCCGACTGGAGCGGGGCCTCATGGATCAAGCGCAACACCAACATCGGCGACGACTACACCTACTATCGCAAGTCCGCCCCCCTGCCCGCCGGGACGGTGGCCCGCGCGACGGTCTATGTCACCAGCGTGCATAAATACGAGCTCTATGTGAACGGAACTCTGGTCGGCAAAGGGCCCGCCTACGCATTTCCCCAATTCCAGCTTTACAATGCCTACGACATCACCGCGCTAATCAAGCCCGGCACACCCAACCAGTTTGCGATTTTCAACCGCTGGTTCGGCGGCGGTTCAGGCCGCCCGCCCAGCTCGCGCGGCGTCCTCATGAAGGCGATCATTCACTACGCCGACGGCACGACTGCCGCGGTGGCCACCGATGGCACCTGGCTTCAGAGCCAGGCGACCAGTTGGGTCCCCGGCCAGCGCAAGCGCAACGGCCAGGCTGGCTGCTACATTGAGACCATCGACGCGCGCAAACTTATGCCCACATGGTTCATGCCCGGCTTTGACGATTCAAGTTGGACCGCCCCCACGGTGATTGGGCCCCAGCCCAATTCAACCTGGGCAAACGCACCCCTCCCGGACCTGCAGCGCATCGTC